>CAYNZV010000126.1:0-2355 GCA_964401715.1 uncultured Gemmatimonadaceae bacterium
TCAGGCTTTCGCGAGTTCCACCTCTTGCGCGGCTCCACCCACGAAGACCATACCCTCTATGCCTCCCATTCGGTCTGGGATTCGGCGGATGCTTTTGAGACCTGGACTGAATCAGAGTCCTTCCGCAAGGCCCACGCCCAAGCCCGTGCTCCCAAGGGCACCTATCTAGAACATCCCCAATTTGAAGGATTTGAAGCTATTATCTGATAGTGCTGAAAAATTGACCAATTCATGAAGTTCTGGGAAAACTCACACGGATCATTCACCTTCGATCCCCCATCTCCAGGGTAACCAAGGGAAAAATCAAGCCATCATCCGAGACTGTTGTCTGGCCTGTTCAGCTATGTCCACTGCAACCACCTCGCTCCATGCAGCCAGAAGCTGCCGTGTAACCAGACCTGGATTTCCGTCACCGACAGCACGGCGGTCCAGCTGGGTGACGGGTAGAATCGCGAACGGTGTGCTGCAGAAGAACGCCTCGTCAGCAGTATAGATATCGTATGGCTGGAGGTCGTCTTCGCTAGCTGGTATCCCAAGCTGCTCGGCCAATTTCAGAACAGTGTCGCGCGAAATGCCGGCCAGAGTAGCCCTATCGGTCGGCGTCCTAAGGGCACCTTTCGCAACCACAAAGACGTTATACCCTGACCCTTCGGTTAGATTGCCGTCCTTGTCCGAGAGGATCGGCCAGGCACCAAGATCCAAGTCGTTGGCTTCGAACCCTGCCATTGACATGTTGATCCGGCTCTGGTGCTTGACCTTTGAATCAATCGTGTCGGGCTCGAAGCTTCGTATCTTGGTAATTACGCCGTGCACACCCTCCGTATGGTAGTGTGCCCAACCGGACATGTTGTTCTCGGCGAACTTGACATATACATTGGGAGGACCTGCTTCCCACGCCCTCGCGCGACCCGCCCCGCGTGTGACCAGCTGAGTTATGTTCAAATCGCTTCCCTCTGCCGCAAGGAGGCAAATTGCGGTGAATCCCCTCTTCAATGGTCTCAAGCATCTCATCCGGGCTAATCCCCGGGTCGATGCTCACGCACGCGAGAGACTTATAGAGCCGGTCTATGTGCTCTTTGAGCTTGAAGCCCTTGCCGCCAAAGGTTCTTTCCACATCCACTACCTGATCTCCCAGTCTTGGGCCGCGGTCGTCGGGGTCCAACGTTACCTCGCTCCGCGGAATCCAGTCGCCATTCTGGTGCCACACAAATTCATCCAAAACAACCTCATACGACTTGTTTGATTGAGAACGCTAACTATGCTCTCCGCAACCGGCTCGCTACGAATTTCCGCGCTATGATTAGGTAACGACGCCAGTTTGACGATGCATCTGTTGTCACATGCCCGGATAGGAACTTGATGGCCGCGGATTACGACCCTCGAGAATATCTTCAAGATGCATACGCACTCCGTCTTCGACTTCTGGATGTGGTCGAATCCAAAACTTCCCCTTGGTGACGGCATCAAAGATGTAGTCTGCCAACTTAGCAGGAGGCATGCCGTCCCGGATAGCTTGACCAGCAGCTTCCATCGTCTCCTCAACCTTATGAGATCCGTCTCTCAATTCAGGCGGACGATTGCGTGCTGCATCCATTATCCGGGTGTTCACGTAACTTGGACACAAAACGGAAACCCCTATCTGTGCTTCTTGCTTCGACAACTCATGGTAAAGTTGCTCTGAAAGTGCTACGACAGCATGCTTACTCACTGTGTAACTTGCCGAGGGATGAGGGGATATCAACCCTGCGATGGAAGCCGTGTTAACAATGTGAGCCTCCGTATTTTGCTCAAGCATGATCGGCACAAAAGTCCGAAGCCCGTGGATAATCCCCCAAAGGTTCACCCCCATTACCCATTTCCAGTCATTGAGGGTACTTTCCCAAATGGAACCATCCGTACGCACGCCGGCGTTGTTGCAGAGCAGGTGTACTGAGCCAAAATAACCAAGTGATTTTTCAGCAAGTCGTTCGACATCTTTTGGGTCAGACACGTCAGTCGGTATAGACCGAACTTCTGCGCCTCTTGCTTCCATTGCTGATCTGGTTCTCGATAGAGCATCGGGCTCGATGTCTGCAAGCACAACCTTCATACCCTCAGTTGCACAACGCTCGGCAATTCCGCACCCAATGCCGCTGGCTGCTCCAGTAATGACAGCCACTTTATCTTTGAGAGTTTTCATTAATGATCTCCGGTCCAAGGGCGTGCAAACCTATTGCACCGCCAAAAGCGGAACATAGGTTGAGTGGACTTCCGCCAACCCACGTCTAAACAGAAGATAGCTCCCTCGCTTCGAGTCTATATGCCGTGTCATTACAACTCTTCAAACCAAAGCTGGCCGGGTGTACCCCAAGGACA
>CAYNZV010000126.1:2455-4807 GCA_964401715.1 uncultured Gemmatimonadaceae bacterium
ATGGCGCTGTTACTTTAAGGGGTTTATACGACCGACATTATCCGCTTTCGATGCTCTTCACTAGGTAGACGTACTGATCTTCATCGTGGTGCGTATTGCCGTCTAAGTCCATGTAAGAATAGGTCACGGTATACTCGCCGTATCCGGCCTCGCTGTAGTTTAATTTCTTGTAAAGCTCGCGTGCTGCATTCTGCTTTGGATTGCGCGCCGCGACGGATAGCCCCACTGTGTTTAGTCCTTTGTTCCTAACAAGCTCTTCGGCGGCCTCCATCAGCCTGCAACCAATCCCCTGACCGCGAGCGAGCTCTACAACATCGAGGTCTCCGATCTCCGCACAGCCCAACTCTTCTGCCTTGTCTGTGCGCTGACAGCGTCCTCCCAGCCAGCTAACAAATACATGGCCGATTGGTACGTTTCCATCCCAAGCCGCGAGACAGGTAACGTCACCGACCTGCTGACCCGCGAAACGTTCCACATGACGATTGACTGGTGCTCCCTCAGGGAATCTTGCGACCAACAGAGGCAAGTCGTGTTCCTCAACCACTCGCAAAACTATCACCATAGACACGATCTCCCAAGGCAAAGGATCACAGATCTATTTAAGAAGAATGGTGCGGTGGCGCACGGTGCGAGGCCGAAAGATTGCTGAGATTTATCGTCCAAATCCCCAAGGGGAAACATATCTTCAGCCATATCAATAGGTGGGCACTGAACGGCATCTTCACGAAGGTAGATGGTAGCGTCGTCTAATCGGCTATTAGGATCTTGTTGATTCTTCTGATCATGGACCGGTGTGGACAGTATTTTCGGGCTCTTTGCGGATGGTGACCATGCGGGATCCTGATTTTCGGTGGGTGATGTGAATACCCGCGTCTTGAATGCTCGTCTGCACCTCATTTAATCTGCATGTCAACGCGTTAGGCACGTTTTTGGCCATGTCCGAGATAAAATATCAATCTTCTGGATTTCCGTCTCATCCTGCACGTCTTCCAGGATCATAGATTGTACTTCGAATTCGACATTTACACGACAACCTGATTTTTCCAAGTTGGAGATTATGTTTGACGATGAGACCTTCTTCGCTAGCCTTCCCACCTATTTAGAAGAGCTCGAGGAGGAGGGATACACCGTAATCCCCAGCTACATGGATCGATCCATGACGGCGGCAATTCGCGACCATCTTGATGCCATCATACCAATGAGACTTCCAGGTGCACTTCCGGTAGTTTCAGGCGTCAACGAGATTCGCCACCCAATTCCAAGCGCGATCATGCCTCAACTAGGTAGCAATCCGCGAACATTGAAACTGGCAAGGATTTTGTTGAGATCCGATGACCTGCGTCTGCGCGAGCAGATCCTGAGCCGTACCGATCCCATTCCCCCCCATACTCAAATTCGTTTCATATCGATGCAGCCTTCACGTTGGAAGAGTATGAAGCCACACCACGGCAGATATTTTACCAGATGATCCAGTACTGTAGCACCGTAACTGAGGGGGGCGCAGCTGTCATGATCATACCGCGATCGCACAAACTGACCTACGCGGTCAATCGCGGTGATAGAACCGAAGATGAGCGCAAGGCCCTGTCGGGGAACCCGTTAGTGTTGGCCGGTGTTGATCCGAAAAACGGAGTGGAGATCTGCGCCAATGATGGTGATCTCCTCATCTTCAACGCTATGTGCATGCACGGCTCGTCGCGCAATCGAACACAACAGTCACGCTATGTCTATTTCACTTCGTTTTACGACCCGTCGGCGACCTGGTTAATCGACTTTTGCCGGACGAAGAACTATCGGGACGACTTCCCCGACAGTCTGCGTGACGGCCTCGCCCCGGAATTGTTACCCATGCTCGACCGCTGACAAATAGCCGCATGTGTTCAGCGGGTGAGCCGGCCTCTTCGATCGGTAGGACGTGCCCATTGATGTAGGAAGCCCCTTTAGCACACAACCACACGACAGCGTTAGCTACCTCTTCCACCGTAAACAAACGGCCCATGGAGTACATTCCCAAAATAAACTTGTTGCGTTCCGGGTCGTCTCGAGTCACCGGGTTGGTGAGCGGAGCCTCGGTCTAATCCGGACATACTGCGTTCACCCGTAAGCTCTGAGTAGCTTACTCCATCGCCGCAGCCCGCGTAAGTTCAATAACACCGCGTTTACTGGCATAATAGGATGCGCCATCGGACCGCCGCACAAATCGGCCACCGAGGACATGTTTACGATCGCTCCACCACCGCTTGCCAACATGGCCGACAACTAGAACTTCATGCAGAGGCAGTTTCCCTTGAAGTTGACGTCCACGACTTGATCAAAAATTTCCTCCTCATAGTCCGCCATGGATACGAACGT
>CAYNZV010000126.1:4907-9718 GCA_964401715.1 uncultured Gemmatimonadaceae bacterium
CCGTGGGATCGGTGTGGGCAATGACCACCTTGCTGCCCGCCTCGGTGAGCGCCAAGGCTGCGCCCTTCCCATTCCCGATGCGTCGCCAGTGACAAGGAAAACCTTATTCTGCAATGATGTCTTCATGGAAGCGTCGCGATCAAATGGCCTGCCTACAGTAACCTGAAGTTAGTTAAAGCGAAAATGAAAACAGCGTTGTACGGTACATCTCGATCCGAACCGCCATGGTATCCGACAGACGAGCGATGTCGTCCTTGCCTTTCCAACTGACCACCTTTTCAAGCTCATCTCCCTCCATGGTATCGCAGTCAGCGAAACTATACCCTTCTAGCGCATCGATCTGGGGATGGGTCATTGGGCCAATCACAGGGATAAGCTCGGCCCGTATCCATCCTCCCATCTCACAGCGGTAGTTAAGTCGCAGCTGTCTGGGGGGTTCGTTCGGATCGCCAACCGGAGGAAAACGATCGAACGGGGGCACCTCTATACTGTCGGGACAATCCTCCGGACGCCGATAGCGGTCCTGGCGCAAGGTGAAACTACCCAGCTGTCGGGCGCGGATCCCGGCCAGTCGGTCACGTTCCCATGTCGCGTACCTAATGATGCCCTGCTGATAAATATCATCGGTGTCTTCCCCACCCCCTTCGATGTGCCTTTTTTGCCTTCCCGAGTAAGCGATGGCATACCGGCCATCGGGGAGCTCGATCAGGTCTGGAGCCGCGTAGATGCAACCGGAATCGGGCCCGGGAACGGGGCCATTTGGAATGATTGGGCAGGTACGGTTCGGACGATCCCACTGCAAACCGTCGTGACTGACGGCCAGCTGAATGTCGATCAAACCGGTGTCCTGGTGAAAGATCGAAACGAACATGGCATGCAGATCACTGCGGCCGGGATAGCGGGTATAGCTATGATTGTAGAACGAATCCTCCGGAGGGTCAGATGAATCGATTTGTAGAACCACCTGCTCGGGTGTAAAAGTTCGAAAATCATCGCTGTAAGAGATCCCAACACAGCGCCTTCCAGCAAGGTGGAAACGAAGGTAGCCGACGTACTTTCCCAGTTCCTCATTGTAATGGATAATATTGTCACTATCCACCCACTCTGGCAGGAAAGGTTCATCGAGCTCTTTGAAATGAATGCCATCGGCGGATACGCTACCCGCCAGGAACCCTTTCAGCTGCACCCATTTGTCACGATAGGTCATGCGCGTCGTCGGAGATTCCTGGAGGGCAAAGGTATCTACTTCTCCAGCGTCACCGCCTTCGGCGATCAAGGCTTTGGCTTTCTCGCTAGTACCGTCGTATGGGACGAAATGTCCCTCGCGGTCCCGTTCGGACTCGTAGAGGCCACCTCGCATGCTAATGAGCTTGAAACGCTCCTCATGCGGAGCCGACGGATCCTCGAAATAGTGTTCGCCGCTGCCGGCAATGATGTTGTTCTTGGTCGAACCCTCGAACTTCACCGCCCCGAATTCAGGCTTGGTCCAGTGGAAGCCATCCTCGCTCTCGGCGATCAAATGGTAATCCTTGGAGCGATAGTGCAAACGATAACCGTTCTTCCAACAGTAGACACGCCACAGATGGCTGATACCGGTACGCTCCCAAGGCATGTCCGGAGCTATGATCCGATCTGTTTTTTCGCCCGGCTGCACCTCTATCTCGATGCCACGCGGCACGTCCCATACCATTGGCGTACCGTCGTCTTCGTTCATATATCCGGCATGAACGTAGAACCAATCCAGAAGGGGGCCCGACGTTGGCCGCGGTTTCTTGCCGGGATCGGCGGTCATACTACGGTTGACGGCCATCGATGAACTGGACATTAACTGTTCCTTTCGGTTGCAGACTCTTTTTGGGGTTTTTACCATTGACAATCGACTTAGGCTTCGTAGAACGCCTCTGGGTTCTCGGCCGCCCAACCTTGGCTCCGGATCAGCCAGTTGTCCCGAGCCAGCTTGGTACTCTGCCGCAGCTCTGCGATCGCAGCATCCCGCTCGCCCCGGTCGAGATGTGAAATCGCCTTCTGCAGATGTTGTTCCGCCTGTCGTTCGAGAGAAGCGAGCTGCACTAAGACGCCCACATATATATGATGGCTAGTTTGCCGACAAGATCGGCCGTACCAATCTCCGGCAATGGAGATGACGGCGGTTTTGCGCCAACACGAACTTGATCTAAAGCATATCCCTCAGCCATAGGTTTCTCCAAGAAGTAGTCAGAGAATTCGATCTGGACCTCAACCGACAGCATATGTCCAGTGGGAAGAATAGAACCATACGCTCATGAGTTGTCACAATACAGTGTGCCAGTTGGCAGTAAGCAACAATAAAGTCAGGAGGGACGAAATGCGAGCGCTGGTACTTATTCTGTTCGGACTGTTGGTTGCGGGATGCGCCAGCACAATACTAATGCTCCCCGTTGAGCGGTCTGGATAGTGACATATGGATCAGTAGTGGGCACACGCCAGTTCGCACGTTGGCCTGAGCAGGACATTTAGGTCTCGGATAAGGTGCTGAGTGACCTGTCACCAAGGGCGAAGAAGCTTGTGATAGACAAGGTGATCACCGCGTATAATGCGAAACGGCATCTGATTTCTCATGGTTTTGGCAATCCGGCAAGTTTTCTTGATCTTGTGTTCGCAAATTCCTTGCGTACTATGCGCAAGAACAAGGCCTCTGCGGCAATCTGGCGTTTGATTCTGCGGTGCGGGCCTTGACGTGAGTACTGAAACCTTCAATGGCCCTGGACGACACAGCCAGAAAAACGTTCAGATACTTTGGATTTCTCTACAGGCTATCTGCCTGATGACGAAATCGCCAATGCCAAGAGTCCGAAGAAAACCACCAAGGAAATCAGCGCCGACCTCATCACGTCGAGGGAAGTCGACAAAATTGCGCTCCGGACGAACGAAGGGCCAGCCACAACGACGACTCACAAATCGGTCAGAAACGCATCAAGCTGCAAACACCTCCCTGCTGTCTGTAGGCTGGCTGTGCCGACACAAGAATGCGGTCTGGGTCGAGCCGGAGCCGGAGGCGCCACCGCAGTTTGTCAAGGACGGTTCAGCGGATGCAATTGAGACCGGTGCGGCCGTGCGGTTCGAGGTGAGGAAACCTTCAACGAAGGTCCGCGTTTCGGAGGTCACGGTGCTGGAAGACCTAGGATCGGCAGACGATGACAAAACTCAGCTTAGAATGGCGGAAGCGAATCTTCCCTTACCAAAACTTTTTCCTCAAACAGTTACGACGCAAGCAGAGGATTTCGGCGATGTGGACGTGGAAAATAGTGACGGTGACCGCCGCGACCTCCGCGACCGGATGCACGTGACCATAGATGGTGAGCATGCCCGTGACTTCGACGATGCGATTTCCGCCGTGCAAGAAAACGATGGATATCGGGTCTGGATTTCCATCGCCGACGTTGCCTCCTATGTTAGACCGCGTTCGGCTATCGACAAAGAGGCTCGACTCCGGGGAACCAGCGTTTATCTGCCGACACAAGTCTTCCCGATGTTACCGGAAAAATTGTCGAACGAATTGTGTTCTCTGTTACCCGGAGAGCCCCGGTTCACCGTGACCTGCGAGATGCACGTTGGGGCCGATGGCGAGCGCAGTGATATCCACATTTACCCGTCGCTTATACACAGCGCCGCCCGGCTCACATACACGCAGGTACAGCATTTTATTGATCGGAATGAAGACATTCCAAAGAAAGTGCGCCCCATCATTCAGAGCGCGATCGCGGCTTCAAGACTCCTGCGCGATCGGCGCTTTGGACGTGGCTCGCTGGATCTGGAGATTCCAGAAGCAGAAGTCATCTTCAATAAATCGGGTAAGCTGGAAAACGTCATCGGTTACATTCAGCTGGCGGCTCACCAAGTAATCGAAGATTTGATGGTCGCAGCCAACGAATCGGTTGCTGAATATCTTCTCGACCGACACTTAGCGGGAGTGTATCGCGTTCACCCACCGCCTCCCGAGGACAAGTGGACGCGTCTCCGGACCTGGGCAAAACAGTATGATCTATCGTTATCCAACAAAAGCCCCAAAAAAGGCCTGGGGTTGGCGCCGTTTCTCAAGAAGGTCAAACGAAAGCCTCAAGCCGAGGCTGGCCAGATGATGGTGCTGCGCTCACTTTCCCGAGCGTATTATTCCGCCGAATGCGAAGGACATTTTGGCCTTGCATCCGATGCTTATGCTCATTTCACTTCGCCGATCCGCCGCTATCCAGACCTGCTGGTACATCGAGCCCTGTGGAATCACTGGAACGGCAAGTCGAGACTACGCGGGCTTGACAGATTGGCAGACGGTTCCTCCGAGGCCGAGCGCCGCGCCATGCAAGCTGAACGGGACATAATTCAGCTGGCGGGGTGTCTGGTTGCCAAGAAAAGAATCGGCGAAGAGATGCAAGCAATGATTGTTGGGATTCACGCCGCGGGACTGTTCGTGCGTCCCGAAGATCTGTATGCAGATGGACTGGTCCCTATCACGGAACTGAGTCGCCGAGATGGCGAGTATTTCGAGGTTTGCGAGAATTCCCAGACCATCGTGGGCCGTAATTCGCGATCTAGTTATGGTCTGGGGGATGCATTGAAAGTCAAGATGGTGGCAGTAAACGTGGGGATGAGACGGATCAATTTCGAGCTCGCTTCGCTGGAACCGCCGGCTCGTGCGACAAACACACCTAAAGAATTTCGGGAAACCAAGAAGTCGAAGGGCAAAGCTCCCAGAAAACTAGCAAGACGTAAAAGTAACAACAAGAGAAAGTAAACGAAGAAGCTCATCGAAGCTGTCAACATTTCTGCAGTAAAAT
>CAYNZV010000127.1:0-9634 GCA_964401715.1 uncultured Gemmatimonadaceae bacterium
TTGGTCGGGGTGCCGGGATTCGAACCCGGGACCCCCTGCTCCCAAAGCAGGTGCGCTAGCCGGGCTGCGCTACACCCCGATCCGTGGCGACGAAGAACAAAAGTGCCAGTTATACCTCTGCCGGTTTGCGGTGTTCGTTTATCTTCTCGCGGAGGTCATTTGCTGCCTCTCTCGATTTGCTGCCAAAATCCGCCCCATTCCCTGCGTATAAGACCGATCTGGAAGCATTGATCAAAACCCCGCTTCCTTCCGCATCAGTGCCGGCGGAAACGGTGGCCGCCAAATCGCCACCTTGAGCACCTATACCCGGAATCAGTAACGGCAGTTCAGGTGCGAGGGCACGGATTCGGCCGATGCGTTTGGCCCGAGTCGCACCCACTACTAACCCGCAGTTGTTCGCGTTGCCCCAAATCCCTGCGTATTTGGCGACCAGTTCGTAAAGCGGTCCTTCCTCTGTGGTCAGCGTTTCGAATTCTTTGGCAGATTTATTTGAGGTCAGACAAAGCACAAAGATCGCTTTGTTTTTCCATTCGAGAAACGGCCGCACAGCGTCGCTACCCATGAGCGGATTGACCGTAACCGCGTCGGCGCCCAAGCCGCCGAAAAACATCTCCGCGTATTTCACTGCTGTCGACGCGATGTCGCCTACCTTTGCGTCGACGATTTTCGGTATCTCCGACGGAACATGATCAAGGGTTGCCTTCAAGGTACTCAAACCCGTTTCCCCCAAGGATCCGAAAAATGCGAGGTTAGGTTTGTATGCACAAACCAGATCAGCCGTGGCGTCGATAATCTGCTGGCAGAAATACAGGGTGGGATTATTCTTCGATCTTACGCTGTCTGGCAATCTGTCGGTTACCGGATCGAGACCGACGCAGAGTAGCGAATCATTCCGGTCAGTCGCTGCCCTCAACTTCTCCAGAAAAGTCAAAATCCAGATCCTCCAAGTTGGTCGAATCGGTAAGAACAGAGTCAACTAGAACCGTGTCAACGGGTGCGGGACCCACGATCAGGGCAACGCGGCATTCCTTGAGGAAATCTGTTGAGGAATCTGCAAAATGTATGTTCGCCGCGTCTTCATCGCTGACGACGACGTCGACGTTGTACAAACCAGACACCTTTTGAGCTTTGACCGTAAGTGGGTGAGCGTCTATTCCTCCAAGGCGATCGGACACGGCGGCTTGCGAGGGATCTTTGTGATATCCAACGAGGCCAATACCAATTACGTATTGATGTTCAGCGATGTCCAACCCGTAGATCTGGGTGCCACTGGCTGCCAGAATCTTGGGTGCCATGCTTGGCTGCAGATCCAATCCACGTGCGTCGACGATGAGCCCATTATATGCTGAGAGCGAATAGACCATGAGGGAATCACGCTCGAATGCATTCAGATCATCTTCATCAGACTCGATTTCCCTCTCATCTGGCAAAACGGTCTCGGTAAAATCCCGCAGCATGGGTAGACGAAGGGCTATGCGGTAGACTCCATCCGCCTCCCGTTGGCTACCGGGAACGACGTGCGCACCGCGGACAATTCCCTCCAATCCAATCCGAACCGAATCGCTTTTTACCATAGCCATGCCCACCTCGGTCTGTGAGTCTATCCGCACCTCACCTATCAGCTCGAGCAGGTTTCGATATGCTACTGCCTTGGCGGCGCGAAATCCCATTAGACGGCGGCGAACGGAATTGGTCAGCTCTACCGGCGCGACACCCTCGCCGTAAGCAATAATCTCGTTGTTGGTCCAGTCGATACGGCCTTCGATAATCTGCTCCGAGCCGATGTTGAGATTCAGGTGTTCTTCTACCTCTTGAGCGGCAACAGGAATGAGCGTGAGGAACAAGTAGGCAAAGAGGTAGAAAGGCCGTCGAATCCGGCGGGTGAGTCGGTGGAAAACTTGAGTCATTGAATTGCTGCCACTGGAGAGATTCGAATTGGGACGGGGAGTGGGTCTGTAAGCCGAGTTCTGTCTGCACGCAGTGCAGGGCGATCATTCATCTGGGACAGCGGTTACCCGCATGCCTCGGTGCGGCCTACCCGGGAATCATAGCGAGGCGGACCACCTCTCTTCCCCTATTTGGCCTTGCTCCAGACGAGGTTTGCCGTGCCGTCTCCGTCGCCGGAAACGCGGTGAGCTCTTACCTCACCATTTCACCCTTACCCGATTGAACCCGGGCGGTTTGTTTTCTGTGGCACTCTCTGTAGGGTCGCCCCTCCTGGGAGTTACCCAGCATCCTGTCCTGTGGAGCTCGGACTTTCCTCGCCGATTGATCCGAGATCATCGGCGCGATCGCCCGACCCACTCCATTTCCTAACTTGATTTATCGTCCCAAACGAGGATTGCGCCACAGCTTTCGCAGGTGTTCAGCTGCTCACTGCGGCGGACATCGCTCTTTTGCTGCGCTGGCAGCTCCCTGAAGCAAGAACCGCAAGCGCCCTTACGCAGTCCTGCCACGCCCAAGCTGTTTCCTTTGCGGCGCCTGTCGTACAAGGCCAGCAATCTCGCATCTATGTCCTTGCTGATCGCCTCTCGTCGAGCCATTATCCCATCTACTTCCTGTTGTAGGGTGGCAAGCTTGGACTGCAATTCATCGATTCGCCCCTGTTGTTCAGAGCAATCCTCCTCGACGCCCACCTTTTCACCTTCTATCTGTTCGCTAATTTTCTCGGTGCTCTCGATGATGTCGAGAATGCGGCTCTCGCGTTCGGAGATGCCCGACTTACAGGCCTCTATTTCCAGCTGTAGCGCATCGTACTCCTTGTTGGTAGCGACGACCGCGAAGCGTTCCTCGTGCTGCTTCAGACTGACTTTTGAATCCTCCAGCTCGCGTTCGATTTGGCGCTGTTGGCGCGAAAGCTCTTCGAGGGTTTCTTCTAGTTCCACCAAACCTCGCTGCGCGTCGGCAATCTCTTTCTCGCAGGCGCTGATCTCGCCTGGATAGTGGTCGCGCACCTTTTCCAATTCTCTCAATGCCAGGTCTACGTCTTGCAGCTGTAATAATTGAAGCAGACCTTCTTGCACGGCAAAACCTCCTCCCGGGAAACACCGCAAGTGCTTCCAAATAAACGTGATAGGACGACGAAAAATGCAGCAACGAAGCGGTTAGGTCAAGGCCGCGTTGGCGCGCGAAAAAGCCCCCGAGATCAACGAGTCTCGAAGGTCCTTGAATGGTGGGCGATACTGGATTTGAACCAGTGACCTCTGGTATGTGAGACCAGCGCTCTAACCAACTGAGCTAATCGCCCGAATACTGATTCGATGTGGATATGGTGGGCCCAGTAGGACTCGAACCTACGACCAACGGATTATGAGTCCGCCGCTCTAACCAACTGAGCTATGGGCCCGAAGATGTCGCGATTACTCCATATAATTTTACCAACCTAAAGGTTCGCCACTAGAGTATCAAGGGCTCTGCCCCGCCCAGCTCGAAGCTCGCTCTTTGACCAATTCTTCCAGGTTAGTAGCCAACTGCTCGACTAGCTCCTCGTTTCCATTCTTCGCGGCAGCAGCA
The DNA here is from genome assembly GCA_964401715.1 of uncultured Gemmatimonadaceae bacterium. Lineage (GTDB taxonomy): Bacteria > Latescibacterota > UBA2968 > UBA8231 > UBA8231 > CAYNZV01. The sequence continues at coordinate 3,514 of CAYNZV010000127.1, forward strand.
AGCTTTTGCCTGACAGATTCCATGCGTCGGGTCAGCACGTCGCTCTTGAATCTATGTACGGTGTCCTCCCAAAACTCCTCCAACTGTTCCTCGTCGAATTCTTCCAACGCGCAGGCGGTTACTGTGTTCACCAAGCTGGCATCTTCGAACTCCTCTATGAAAAGGGAGAGATCCAAATTGTCGGTTTGCTGGTGTCGGGCGAACAGATGACCAGACAAGGCGCAGGATCTTGGATCGCGAAAATCCTCAGAATTGATGACTTCAGCCGACCGTGCGATGAAGCGGGGAAATTTCAACAACAGGCCCAGAAACTGCTTTTCGATAGGAGGCAACTCTGTTACCGGAACGGTGACCTGGTGCGAATCGCTCGGTCTTCTACGGTCTCGCGTTTCTCGCTGCAGTTCCGATCTGATCGCTTGCTCATCCACGCCGAGTCGGGAGGCAATCTCACGCAGCATGAGATCTCGTCTCACGGCGTCGTTGATGCGGGCTATAACAGGCTTGAGGTGGTTAACGATCTGCGCCTTGCCTTCGACAGAGGTGACGTCGAATCGAGATGCTAATCGATCCAAGTAGAAGTCGAGAACCGATAGCGAGGAATCGACGAGCGCTTGCAAGCTTTCGGCGCCTTCGTCGCGCACAAAACTGTCGGGATCGTGTCCGCTGGGCAGGAGGACCACGCGTGCTTGCAAATCCGCGCCTAATAGGGTTTCCAGTCCTCTTTCAGCTGCCGTCGATCCAGCCGCATCGCCATCGAACACGAGGACTACCTTGCGACTGTATCTGGCCAGCAAACGGCACTGCTCAGAAGTTAACGCGGTTCCCGAGGTGGCTACTACATTCGTCACGTCATGTTGCACGAGTCGCGCAACGTCCATATACCCCTCGACCACCAACGCCAGATCGTGTTTGCGGATGAAGTCCCGTGCGCGGCTCAGACCGTATAGAATAAGGCTTTTGCGGTAGACCGGTGTTTCCGGAGAATTGAGGTACTTGGGTTCTTGTTCACCCATCAATGCCCGGGCTCCGAACCCGACTACGCGGCCGGTGGCATTTGTTATTGGAAAGATTACGCGGCCCCGAAAACGATCGTAAAAACCGCTTCCATTTTGGCGTTTGGCCGCTAGCCCTGCCTGTTCCGCAGTTGGAGGTATTATCCCTCTCTGGTTCAGAATTCTTATAAGAGCATCCCAGGAGTCTGGGGCGAATCCGATTCTCAAGTCTTCGATGGTTTTTTGTACAACCTGGCGCCCCTCGAGGTAAGCTAGGGCTTTTTGACCAACGTCATGGTTGAGTAGCATGTGATGGAAGTATTTGCAGGCAATCTCGTTGGCGCGAAAGAGCTCATCGTTTGGCTGTTGAGCATGGGCCGTTCGCTCGAGTGATAGAGGTAAGCCGCAGCGTTGGGCGAGAAAAGAAACCGCTTCGACGAAACTCACGCCGTCGATGTTTTGTATAAATGTGAACGCATTCCCCCCTTCTCCACATCCGAAACAACGGTAGATCTGAAGATCGGGATTGACGCTGAAGGAGGCGGTTTTTTCAGTATGGAAGGGACAGATACCGAAGTAGTTCCTACCTCGTTTCGCCAACTGCACATGGTCGGAAACGACTTCGACGATGTCGGTCGCGTCCTTAATGCGCTCTATGGTTGCATCCGGAATCCGTGCCATCTCTATCTAACTGGTCTCGAGGGGAGAAGAGTACGCCTAGAAACGTATTTGTCGTCCGTACTGGGTCAAGTTGACGGTTGTTGTTGAAAGGCGTGTGGGTATCGTGGCCAGCCCGAATGGGGGTAGTGTTCCACGTGGTTGGTCGCAAAAACCGTTGACAAGCACTAAGAATTCACTATAAATGTCTGTAAGCACAATTATTTATATTTTCGCAGATGTATTCATGAGGTTCCAGTTCAGTCATAAACTGCAGAGCTGTTTCGCGTCGAAATGTGGCTGATTTGATGCACATATTTGCATCTCAAGAAATTGCTTGACTTGAGTCTACAAAGCCATAAATTTATCGCAGCTAAGTTGTACGATGCTCAGGGATATCTCTGTATTTTCTAGGACTTACCCGCACTCGTTACCCATCAGATCTACAAGGCTGGCTTAAATACGCATAGACCCGAGGAGGAAGAACATGTCAAGAGGTAGAAACGCTGGTTTTTTGAGTATCGCATTGCTTGCCCTAAGCGCCGTGGCGCTAAGTGGAGGGCCAGCGCTATCGGCACTTACAGTCAGTTCGGGCAGTGCGGGTGGATACGATAATTTGGCACCAGGTCCCGTCTCGGATCTGGCGGTAGAAGTGGATCTTGGCGGTCCAAGCGTAACGATTTCTTGGGCGATCTCCGCCAACGATTTTACCCGTCAAACTGCTGCCAGCTCGGATTTTACTTCTGGCGGTACGTTCGTAAATGTCAATGATGTTCCAAACTACAACATCTATCGTGGTGAGTTGGATGGCGAACTAACGTTGCTGGTGTCCCTGGGCAGCGGTGTAACTTCTTACGTTGACAATGATGTCGAAGCCGGAATCACGTATGTCTATGCCGTGTCAGCGATAGATGATACTGGTAATGAGAGTGATAAGGTCGAATCGGATGCGGTAAATCTAGGTCCACCGCCGACGGTAGAGCTTGAGGCGCCGGAAGAAATGGCCCCCGTTGTCGTTGAAGTTACCATGACGTTCGAAGGTGAAGTCGATGTAGCCGACGAAGACGCAGTCGATAAAATCATTGCCGACTTCCTAGCCGCGTTGGAAGCTCAAGGAATTGACACTAGTCGGATCACAAATATCGATGTTAGCTCTGGAAGCATTGTTATCACTTTCGAAGTAGTAGAAGACGAGGAGGATGCCGAGGCAGGAAGTGCTTTAGAGGTTGTGGCCGCGATTGATGAAGTTGTCGAAGACGCGCCTGAGGCGTTTGCTGAAGTCGGTGGCGCACCGAGCCTAGCTAGTACCACGACCGGATCTCTCGCCTTAGGAAATGCTGAAATTGATGAGGTTGTAACCGGAACCTTCAGTTTCGCCAATAATGCCGAAGATCCAGATGCAATTCTTACCATCTCTCCAACCGTGGCAGGGGATGGTTTTTCAGCTTCCGTCACCTCCTTGAGCCTGGCAGTTGGGGAGTCGGGTGATATCGACGTCTTGTTTACGGCAGCTGATGTCGGTAATATGACCGGTAACTACACCGGTTCATTGACCCTTAATACCAACGATCCCAATAATCGTACCACGTTGATTGATCTGAGCGCCTCCATCGACGATGGTCTAAAACTCCAGGCGATTGATCTGAGTAGCGAAAGTTTGGGTTTTGCCAACGTTACTACGGGGACGTCCCGGACGATAAACCTGACGGTCCGCAACACCGGAGATTTGGATTTGGACGTAGCCTTTACTTTGTCTGGTGATGATGCCTTTAGCTGGGCCTTTTCAGATACCGTTGTAGGTAAAGACAGTAGGTCAACCGAAGTTACTGCTATTGAAGGCTCGGGGTCACTTGTGGTTAAGGTTACGTTCGCACCGACGTTACCGAATGCGGCAGAAGGTACGATTACCATAACCAGTAATGATGAAGAGAATCCTACTGTTACCGTGTCCCTAACTGGAGCTGGAATGTCGGCTACTGCAGTCGAGGTGTTGGTGGACGCGAACGGGGAACAGATCCTTGGCGACTTTGTGACCACGGGAAGTTCAGCTGGTAAAGTCGATTTTGACGATTTCTTTGCCTTTGCCGATCAGTTCAATACCAATTCGGAAGATACGACGTGGAATGCAGACTTCGATATCAACCAAAAAGGTGATTCGCTGAATACTATCAACTTCGACGATTTCTTCGTCTTTGCGGACAACTTCAACAAGTCGGGCACCTATCAAGTACTCGGTAGCGCCAACACCGCGGATGGTAGTAGCAGTAAGTAGGTCATAGCTTCATAGCGGCATTTTGGTTTTGGGCGCGGCACCTTTTAGGTGCCGTGCCCTTTTTTCTTGTCTTCCAGGGCCTCCCAAAAACAGCTTGACCCTCAATGGGCACTCGCGTAAATTGTGCGCCTTCTTGCGTAAGGACATTGCCCGGCGTAGCACAATAAGCAGGAGAAAGGACCAAAATGAAGCTGATTTCGACATTGAAGGCTCTGGCTTTGATCGTGGCTGTCGCGGGAGTTGCCAGCGCTCAGCTAACTACATCCGGCGCTGCTGCGGCCATTGACAACATTCCGCCGGCTCCGGTCACCAATCTTATTGCCGCTGATACCCCCGAAAAGATAGGGACCAGTATCACCCTTTCGTGGTCTCCGTCCGTTGATGACGCGAGGTCTTTTACCACCTTTGGAAATGCCGTCGTTCCTCGGGGAGGTGTACAGGGATACAACATCTATCGAAAAGTGGATGAAGGTGTGGATGAATTGCTCGCGGGCGTGGGTGCGGGTACAGCTGGCTATGTGGACAACACTGTGGTGAGTGGAACTACCTACATCTACTCTGTGCGTCCATTTGATCTGGACAACGAGACTGATTTCGTACCGTCTCCCGGAACCCCAGCTGATCTGGCGCGCGTGATTGTGGCGGGAGGCGGTGGACAAAAAGCAACGATTGTAACCACCGTCAAAGCCGCGTTGACCTTTGAGGTAGAGCTAGATCTCGGAGACGAAGCAGCAGTGGGCGACTTCGAAGAGAACTTTATCGCTTCGGTGGCGGCGCTTCTAGGTATAGACCCAAGCCGGATTGTGGTTACCGGTATCGCTGCTGGCAGCATAATCGTGAGTTTCGAGATTTTGGACGTCGAGGAAATTGGAGACCAGGTAAATGCTGAAGCAGCTCTTAATCATCTGCAGACGCTGACGAAGGGCGATCCGGAGGTCTTGGCCGATCTGGGTACGATACAGAGGTTCGTAGATGAAACTACCACGGAAGTTGTGGTGAAGGTGAGTCCCGTCGACGAGGACGGCCAAGCGATTCTTGGCTGGTTTACGCGCCTAGGTAAAGTTGTTTCCTTCGACGATTTCTTTGCCTTTGCAGATCATTTCGGTGAAGAGATGGGTGACGAAACCTACGATTCAACTTTCGACATTTCGCCAAACGGCAAGATCGACTTCGACGATTTTTTTGTTTTCGTAGATGACTTTGGTAAGACCGTTGCTAATGCAGATGAAGTGCGAGCCAGCGAAAGTCTCTGATCTGGGTCCCAGATAATACAGCCTTCGAAATCCCCGCCTCAAAAGGGTGGGGATTTCTGTTTGCGCTCTCACATCACTGTTTCTCCTGCTTCCCGCGCGTCAAGTAGTCGGCCTCGTAGTTTCCGAGTCAGCTGCCGGGACGGACGGGCTACCACTGTTTCCTCCAGTAAGTATTTTTGCTTCCGATGTTCCCTACGGAGATCTCGGTAGTTATGGCGACATATTGCCCCCACCGGGTGTTGTGTCTGATTGGACATACCGAAAGAAACTGTTCAGTGTCATTCCAACTATTGGGCGAGGTTGAAGCTACGACCAACAGCTTAACCGATTCGAAGGCATCGAATAATCTACTACACGTCTACGAAGTCCAGACTTTTGCCTCAGTTCACGAAGCGGCTTTTAGTATCGAGCTGGCCACTGATGCCGATATTACCCGAACGTCGACGGCGCAGGATAGCATCTTGGAAGCGAGGAAAGAGAGGCGGAAATCGCCGAATTGATTTCGGTAGTGTCTTCATTCTTGCGGCCACTTTGGCCACACTGCCCCAACTTTGGAAATATCGTCATCAGGTGAAATCGGAAGGAAATGCCTTGACAAATTGAATCTTCTTAAATAGGTTAAGCTCCTGCCTCGCGTTTTACGCTTCCACGATTTGGCTAAATCCAAGAGTGCTGCGTTTGGTGCACTCGAATACCCTCGTAAAACGACACACCCAATTATCCTGCATATTCGAAAGGCCCCCTGGACTCCAACGCTTCGTCAATTCATAACAAGACCGATTCTAATATCGCGTTAGTCGCCGTTTGTTTGGCAACTGATTGCAACCTCTAATAACAGCATCTTGCAAAGGATGAAGCGACTGGTCGCAGCCGTGTCGATAGACCGGATCGACTAATCGATTAACCAAAACACGTTGTATTAAGGAGAGTAATGGCTGCCGCTAATA
>CAYNZV010000128.1:0-9634 GCA_964401715.1 uncultured Gemmatimonadaceae bacterium
TCCTGATCCGTAGTCAGGTGCTCTATCCAGTTGAGCTATGGGTGCCTTTTTCCGTAAATGATTAAGAACGATAGAGTTCCCTCTTCGATCGGTCAAGGGAGTCCGCCCCCCAAAGCCTCGAGGTATTTGTAGCCGGATCCGGTGTTAAACAGCACGATACTCTCGTTTCCGGTCACGAACCCACGCCTTTTGAGCTTGAGCAAGCCGGCAAAGGTGGCACCGCCTTCGGGTGCGGGGAATATACCTGTGTATTTGGCCATGCGATGTGATTCCCGAATCAACTCTTCGTCGCTGACCGCGACGGCACAACCGGCTGTCTCGCGGATCGCGCGCAACATGAGAAAGTCCCCCACCGCAGCGGGCACCCGTAGACCCGAGGCAACCGTGTTAGCGTTTGCCCACATCTCGGCGCTTTCCGCGCCCTGCTCAAATGCCCTAACGATAGGGGCACAACCGTCAGCTTGAACTGAAATCAGCTTTGGTCGCTGACTGCCTATCCAACCCATCTGCTCCATTTCGTCGAATGCTTTCCACATGCCTACCAGACCGGTGCCACCGCCTGTGGGATAGAGAATTACGTCGGGCAATTTCCAGCCAAACTGCTCGGCCAACTCGTAACCCATGGTCTTTTTTCCCTCGAGCCGATACGGCTCCTTTAGCGTGGAGACATCAAACCAACCCTCCCGCTCCTTGCGATCGGCAACGACTTTACCACAGTCACTTATGAGACCGTCGATCAATTCGACATGAGCACCGCACGATTGGCACTCGATCACGAATGCCTGGGGCGTATCTTGTGGCATAAACACGTGCGCCTGCATACCTGCGGCAGCGGCATAAGCCGACATAGCCCCGCCAGCGTTTCCCGCCGACGGGATTGCCAGCTTCTCGGCCCCCCGAGCGCGAGCGGCAGTCACCGCCGCAGATTGACCCCGCGCCTTGAAAGATCCAGTGGGATTGCCACCTTCATCTTTGATATAGAGATCACTGAATCCACCCCATTGACCAAGACGAGGCACCGGAAGTAACGGCGTGAAACCTTCCCCCAATGAAACGATCTCGGAATCGTCCGCTGCGGGAAGCACCTCTTTGTAGCGCCACATATCCGCTCGCCGCGAGCACAGCGCTTCTCTTGTTAGTGACTCGGCTGCAGCCTGCAAATCGTAGCGCGCAAGCAAGGGCCCACCAGTTTTCGATAGATTGTGGAGCTCTTGAGCATCGTATTTTTCTCCCGTGCGTCCGCATTCAAGGTGAGTCAAGAAACCCGTCATTGGCGATACAATCCTTGTTGATGAATATACTTTTCGACCGACTCAGGTACCAGACATCTTATCGCCTTCTCGCGTAAAATTCGATCGCGAATCTGAGATGAAGAAATTTCGAAGACGGGAGTATTGATGCGTATCACGCGATCGCTGTCTGTCTGCTCATCGTTTCTCTCGGCGCCACGAGAACCTACCACAAGCGTGCACAATTCCAAGATTTCATTGGGTGCGTGCCAAGTGCGGAACTGATCGAGGTTGTCGGCCCCGATCAAAAGATGCAGATCGTCGTTTGGGCACGTTCGATCCAGCTCTCTGAGGGTATCCACGGTGTACGACTTCCCCGCCCGCTCGAGTTCCAACCTACACGGGGTCAAACCTGTCATCCCTCGAAGCGCGATCTGAACCATGCTCCATCGATGGCCCGCAGAAGCCCTATACGGTTCTTCAAGCTTATGTGGAGGATCCGCAGCGGGTACAAACAGGACTTCGTCGAGTTCAAGTCGTTCGCGAGCGAACTGGGCGAGCAGCACATGGCCGTTGTGAACTGGATCGAATGTGCCACCCAATACCCCCAGCCGTCGCACCGTTCACTCTCCTATCGATGGCATCGGGGCAGTCAGATCCCCAATCTTCTTGCGTACGCGTTCCTTTAGCTTTACATCAACCTCCTCCGCCGACAGAACCTCATACCAGTAGGAACGTGCCGACTTCAAGTCTTCCTTTTCGTAGGCGATGTCTCCGAGCCGGGAGAGCGCGTAATAATACCAAACAGTGTCGGAGAAGTTTCGGAGCACCTGTTTGAAAGTAAGCTCCGCCGACGCCTTGTGCCCCTGCCTGAAGTAAAGATCGGCGTTTAGATACTCCTTGTTGCCCAGACGAGAACGGCAGTCATCGATTCGCTGTTTGGCATCTTCCACTAAGAGACTGGATGGGTTGTCTTCAATGAAGTGGCGAAAGTAATCGAGTGCTTCATGGGTTTCTTTTTGATCGAGTTCTGGCCTCCGAAGCTGCTTGTAATAGCACTCACCCAATTTGAACTGAGCACTTTCAACCCACTCGCTCGATGGATACACGTCAAGCAGTCGTTGATATTCGAACGCGGCAGTAATGAAATCCTTTGCACAGAAATGAGCCTCGGCCACCCGGTATTGAGCTTCGGCTACAACGGGCGATCCAGGAAAATTGCTGACTACCCGTTGTAAATTCTCCACTGCGTCTAAACAGCGGCCTCGTTCCAGGTCTTTCATGCCACGGCCAAAATAGTATTCAGCTTGTCTCAACTTCGTAACTCCTGAGCCACCGCAACCACAGTGAATGGTGGTTACCACAAGAAAGAGGAGGATAGTAAGTCGCGACACGATATCAACGGTTGGAGAAAAACAGATACACCAGAATGCCGATTACTGAAGAAGCGATTACCGGTTCAACAAATTTGTTCCAGCTTTGTTCCGCCACCACGAATTTGGCGAAACTGTAGTCGTCGTTCTGGACAATATCCAAGACATTACGTGAAACCTGATCGCGGTGAACCATTTTTCCTTGGTGGCCCCAAACGAGGGAATCGGCAGCTCCGCTAGTCAATCTCAAGCTGACCTCGGTACGGACCGTTCGCTTGACCTCCCGACTCCGGAGACTACCCCGCCCATCGATGGTAAGTTCGACCAGACGAAAAGAAAGCTTACCAAGGGATACCTGCGAATCGGTCTTTGTGAATACCTCGAAACCGCGCTCGATGAGCTGATCGACCAAGACGTGACGCACCAGCCAGTTGGCTTCGTGTTGCTCCAGCTCTTCGATCAAAACCCCCCCATCCTCACAACTTCCGATATTCGAGTCCGTCATGTCGTCCAAGGCGCGGGCAACCGCTCCTCGTAGGGTAGCCGAAATCAGAGCGATATTTGTCGGGATGTTGGATGCACCTACCTGATCCGGCGTGAGACAAAAACACAGACCGGCCGTCAGCCAATATCCGAGACGACTCGGACTACGGTCAGAAATTGCAGAGATAGCTTACTTCCTTCTTGTTAGTATCGACGTATTCACTTTTGAGTTACTCGTCAACCAGCTAATGGAACATACTGGCTACACCAATTTTTGTCCCCCAGAGCGAGGTTGCACCGTGCGGTCTTGAGTTGGGCGTCATCGGCCCATGAACTGTACGGTGCCATTGTCAACACCTTTTCGAAATGGCTCAACGCTTGAGCGTACTGGCGGCTGCGATAGGTGTCGAGCCCCATCCGGTATTTGACCAAGACATCGTCGCGTGCGGGATTCCGTTTGCCCGTGCCAAAGGCAGCGGCCAGCACATTGTCTTCCGTTTTCACACTGCCGATTTCCGCCCATATTTGATCGCAATCCTGTTTGGCCTTTCGCAACCGCTCTGCAATAGCACTCTCACGATCAAAAGATGCGTCGATTACACGTCGTATCGCCTCGCGGTCGCTCTGGGTTTCTTCCTCCCACTTGTCCATGCGCTGCCGCATGCCCTAGCCTGCACAGGTGGCAAGCCAACGCGGAATCAGCAGACACGGCCATGCGATACGCTTTTTAGTCAGGTTACCCATGCTATACCCTGATTGTAGAGCATGACTTAGGGGAAGGTCTACAATATAAGATCTGATACTAGCGATTGCTACTTGGATTGTGCCCGAAACACCAAATCTTCGGGCGGATTTAGTGCGTACTCTTTACAACGATCGGCGTAAAGCACCGAGGGACCGTCTGTGGGATCTACTTCGAGCGCTTCCTGGAATCTCGTTCGAGCACCGGCAAAATCAAGATTCTCGTAGGCATCCATTGCTGCGTTATAGATCTCTAAGACCTCCATTTTTTCCGGACTCAGCTCTCCCTTCCTTGCCAACACCTCGTACGCTGTGACTGGTTCGTCTTTGCCCATTACCCGTATCCGATCTAACTTGCGCGTCTCGACGACATCGCGGACCTGCTCATAAATAAGGTCGTTGATCATGATAGACGTGCCGTACATCTTTTGACCACTCTCGAAGCGGGCCGCCAAATTCACGGTATCGCCCATCATCGTGTAATCCACACGACCTCTCGAACCCATGTTGCCGACGATCATTGGCCCTGAAGTCAAACCCATGCGAACATGCGCAAAGATGCGCCCCTGTTTTTCCCAACGTTCGCGAAGCTGTTGCAACGCCGGCGGCAGCAACCCCGATTTATTCCATCGTTGCCTCAACTCGATGAGCTTCTTCTGCTGATCAATGCAAGAAAGGCAGGCGCGCATGGCGTGGTCGTCGTATACAACGGGGGCACCAAAGAACGCAACAATGGCATCCCCCTCGAATTTGTCGATGGTGCCGCCGTAATATTCAATTATTTCACACATTTCGCTAAGGTATTCGTTTATGAAGTAAACGAGTTCGGCAGGAGTAAGACATTCCGATATGGTGGAAAAACTGGCAATATCGGAAAAGAAGGCAGTCATAACCCTCTCCTCACCACCCAATTGATCCACCATGTCAGGATTGTTCATGATCTGATCGACCACAGCCGGCGACAGATAGTGGCCGAAGGCTCCTTGTACAAACTCCTTTTCCCTCTCCTTTATGAAGTAACCGTATATCGTGAGCGCCAGGTAACCGACTACCAAGATCGTCATCGGTCCTATCATATCGAGCCACATGCCGCCATGGGTGAAGGCCACGAACGCCACTGCAGCGTAAATCAAAACAACTCCAATGATCAAGCAGGCGGCGATCAGGACTTTCAGACGTGGAACGATTACAGACAATAGGATTCCCAATCCGATAACCAAGGCCCCATTCAACCAAGGGGAGATGCGTTTTATGAATCTTCCCTGCAAGATCGTGTTCAACACGTTGGGGTAGATTCCTACCATCGGGTAAGAACCCTCGAATGGGGTGACACTCAAGTCGCTAGTTCCCGGTGCCGTGAGCCCGTAAAAGAGGACTTTATCCTTGACTTCGGAGCGCGTAATCATGCGGTCTTGAAAAACCCTGTACGGATAGAAATAGAGCGGTCGTTCCTGCGGGGAGATGAGGCCATCCGAAAGCAAGGTACGCACGAAGTATTCACTCTGACGTATGTCGTCACGTTCATGACCAGGTAGCATCTTCTGCAGTTGGGATGGGTCCAAGCTTGGATCGTCGCGAAGCAGATCGACTATCGAGTTATTTCGTTGAATCTGTTGATACTGGCTCAGCTGGTCGTCGGTGGGCTCATCTACGCCTTTGGAGCGCCAGAATTCTTCGGCACCCAAGTCCTTGTTGCCGGCAATTGCTCGTTCGATGTTCGCAGTTTTAAACCAGGTACCCACGGCTAATCTGTTGGCTAAACGGTCATCGAAACCTTCGCTTGCGAGCTGCCTAGAGATTTCAAGTGGATTCCGCGCTCTGGATGGATCGGCAGCCACGACCGCTTTAATGCGATCCAACAGCTGCTGTCGGTCCTCGCGCTGTCCAGCTCTCCGCAGAGCGATGTGAGGATAGTGCACGAAACATTCCGCCCATCCTCCAGCCCAATTGACATTCATATTTCCGAAATTGTCGATTGGAATCTCGATGTCGCGAACAATCTCCTCGGTGACATGCGCCATCGGAAGCTTGATGTGGCTTCCAGGATGCACTTCTGCGTTTTCGATAGGCACTTGCATGAAGTCGCACGCCATCAATAACGCGATCGATGGAAAAACGATATCCTCGTACTGGTATACCAGCGGATAACGCCGGCGGGCTCCATCTACGTCATGGACCGTTTGGGCATAACCGAAGGCACGCGTGACATCCCGAAATCGTTTGAGTGGCGGTTCAAAATCAAAACCTCGCCAGAGTGGGCTTTCGTTGGGATCAACCATCAATTTTGGTGAACGCCGACGGATCATCTCCAGTGCTTCTTCTTGGTCGGCGGTACGCGCTTCCATTTTCCCTAGGACCTCAGCCTTGCGGAGATCGTTGTGAGGCACGACTAGTGTCTGTGCCAGGTAGATGTTGCCCGCCTTCTCAATGGCGCGCTCAAAGAGCGCGTCGTAATCGGCACGCTCCAACAGGTGTGCAACGGATGTGCTATCGATCTTGCTGAGCTCATTGATCTGCTCGGATGAAATAAGTTTAGTACTCGGTTCGATGAAATAAACATCGAACCCTACCATCATGGCCCCGTATTCGCTGAGGATGCGGACAACTTCGGTGTATTTGTCCCGGGTCCAGTCCTGGTATCTACCTTCCATCTCGACACTTTTGAGATCGATGTCGATGGTCCCGAGACGTGAATTCATCGGCAGCGGACCGAAGATATTGTTGCGAATATTGAAGCGCCAGTCGTAGGTGACCAGCTCCGCTTGTTCGTACACCTTGCTTTGAGAAAACAGCAGCACCAACAGCGCCACGATAGGACCAAGAAGGAGCTGAAGACGGCCCTGATCGCTCTTCTCATCTGTCATGGACGCTGTATATTCCGAGGGAAAAGGCGTTCAAAACGAAGCAAATATAAAAAAACGGACGGCAGACATAATCGGACTTGCCGTCCGTTTTTGTTCGCGGAATTTTGGGATTGATTATGGCCCGGTCAAGGCGATCAGCTTTTCCTGGGCTTTCGCTCCCCAAGAAGTATTCGGATGCTGGGAAGAAAGATTAGAGTAGTAGCTGTGCGCCTCTCCTAGTTGCCCAAGCTTCTCGTAACACTGAGCAACGAAATAGATCTGTTTCGGGACGGTATCAGCTTTTGGATTGCGGGCAATACTTTCTTTCAATGTGTCTATGGCTTTTTTCAGTTTGTCCTGGCTCGGGTAACGTCTGCCGCCCTTGTAATAGAGCTTTTCCAAGATGTTATCCGTGGCCTCTGCACCACGCACGCCTGCCACAGTTACCGTTTCTTGCAACTTGAACTCCTCTTGCTTGACCATATCGTCGACTTGGGCCCAAACCGTATTGAGCCATTCGTCGTCCACGTCTTCGCCACTCGAGATCGTAGTCGCTTCCGTCGTCGTTCCTTCCTCGGTGTCTTCAGCCGCCCTCACGGTCTGGAACCCACCCATTCCAAACGCCAAAACCGCAAAAAAGAAGAACCATTCGAGCCATTTCATTTTTTATTCTCCTGCGTGCTGTCGGATTCTACGTCCGACCCTTACTTAAGTAATATCGTATTCCTACGCGCCATCGAAATATGATTTGGATCACGCCGACACAAAAACGTTTTCTTTTTTCTTTGATTCTGTTGACAGCCGTCACTGACTATTATTCAATGAACTCCAAGAATCCCTCATAGCGTTCATCCATCTCGACAGTCTGCTGATAAATCACGGCTGCTTCGTTCCGCCTGCCTTGCAGAAATCGCACGATCGCCATGTTCAGACGAACTCCGGCATTTCGAGGAATCAGTTCCTCCGCTTTGGCGAACAGTTCATAAGCGCCCTCCAAGTCGCCCTTCTTCACCAACGCGACACCCTTAGAATTGTATGCGTGCCCCATTTTCGGGGAACTACGAATGATGCGATCGAAGCGCTCGATCGCACGATCCAACTCACCCTGATTTAGATAGGAGGTAGCAACGCGGAAGTTTTCGTCAAGCGATTCGACACTGGCGAGGAAATCGATCAACCCCTCGTAGGAGTCGTCTTGCTCGATGACCTGTTGGTAGAGGACGTCCGCCTCCTTATGCTCACCCTTGAGGTAATGGACCAGAGCTACATTCAATCGAAATCCGAGCTGTTCTGGTACTAACCCCGCGGCCGTTTCGAACAGTTCCAACGCTTCATCGTACTCGCCTTTGCGCGTTAGCACGACTGCTTTGGCGTTGATCGCGTTGGCATATTTGGGATCCGCCTTCAAGGCTTCCTCAAATTTCTGCAGAGATTGATCCAGTCGGAGTTGACGAAGATAACTGGCACCTATTTCGTACAATTCCTGCGCCTCGCCCACCGAAGCGAGGAAATCAAACAGCTCCATGTAGGAGTCATCGGCTGCTACCACTCCTTCAAACAGACGATCAGCCTTTTCGCGCTCACCCTTTAAATAGTAATTGAGAGCGATGTTCATACGGACGCCGTTGTTTTCGGCGATTTGCAAAGACTCGCGGTAGAATGTCAAAGCGTCGTCAAAATCCCCTTGTCGCGTAAGAACCACACCAGTTGCATTCAAGGCATCGGCATGATCGGGATCCATACGAAGCACTTGTTCAAACATGGCCGCGGCTTTCCCCGGGTGATTGCCCCTTAGATAAGCAGTACCGGCGTCGTACGCTCCTTCAGGTGTATCCAAGGATACAGCACTGGACAGCGCGATCTGATCAATACGATCGTCGAAAAATTGCAGATCCTTTTCGATGAGTCTGTCGGAATCGGCCATTTCCGGCAGACTTACTTGAGAAGGAGTGAGAACTGCCGGTTTGTAAACCTGAAGCCAATTCTGCACATAGACTTCGTTGATCATCTGGCGCGGCTTCAAGCGTTTGTATTCTGCCACGCCGTTTCGCCAAGCATCGGCGAAGGTAAACCCAAACATAGTAGTTTCCACCGGAATCCAAACCCTCCCCTCCCACACCACGTATTCGGAGGAGCTCACGAAGTTGTCTGCTGCTCGATCGGGGGGAATGCCGCTGTCGAACATCAAAAAGATGTGGCCCTTTCCCGGTTCGTTTGCCTCTAGAAATGCGGTGTCGATGCTGAGATTCTCCAGCATGGAAGAATAGAGAACCGTCAGGTCATCACAATCGCCAATCTTGGTGTCAACACCCTCCGGCATCGCCAGAAGCTCGCTTGGGTATTGTACCGTGTCGAAGATCGTCTTGTCGTCGGATATACTGGTAAACGGCGTCTTCTGATCAGCCTGATAGCGAATTTTGTAAACACCCATGGCATCGAACAGAACCGCCGCCTTTCCTAGGTTGGACCGGTTAAATTTCGTCGCCAGAACCTCGTTATACCGTTGAACAAGGCCACGCGCCATCCCGGCAACCGCCAGGTCTGCGGGCGTCACGAATGCTGCCGCCATGCCGGGTATGTTCCAGCTGAGCTTCCCCCGGCCGGCTACGTAAACCCGCTCCATTTGTTTTTCCACCACCTGTTGACGACGGTTGCGCGAGTAGGTCACACGCACAGTAGGAGTAACGAAATTGTCGAAGTATGCTTCTGGTTGATTGAACAAATCGGGATCGAAGGTCACCTTGAACGCGTATTTTTCTGTGCTCTGCGGCGGCAATACCAAATCTTCCTGATGCGGCACACTCATAACCTTTGGCAGCATTAGACTGACAGTGGCCGTGATCGGTTCAGGTGCTGAATTACCCAACACCACGTCGGCAAACTCCGTTTCTTCGTAGTGCCGATAAAGTGAGCGGAAGATCGGCGCCGGTCTTATGGTCGCGTCCTTGATGCTCACTACTTTCGG
>CAYNZV010000129.1:0-9510 GCA_964401715.1 uncultured Gemmatimonadaceae bacterium
GGTTGGCGAAATCGACATACCGGTTGCCGTCGATGTCGAACAGGTAACAGTCTGCTGCGTGGTCGACGTAGACGGGATGGGGCGCCATGAAGTGAGCGCCCTTCATAACTCCGGCAGGCATTATCTGCCTGCCTGCCTGCCACTGTTGGATGGACTTCGGCGTCTTGGCGCGGAAAGCCTCCTCCAACGCTTCCATAGACTTCACCATGATCGTTCTCCTTCGTTAGGGGATATTATGATAGGCAATAGTGTAAGACCTAGATCAGCGAGCTCAGTAGGGGAGGTGCACTACAGTAGTGAAAAAGCGGAGACGCCGACAGTTCGTTGCAGGGGACGGCGGCAGCGGCAATGGCGTGTTGTTGGTCCGTATCGAAGACGGGCAAATATCTGATCTATACAGGGGGCGCCGATGACGGCGGTGGCATGTTGGTTGCCCTTGCGGTCTTGCACGACAAACTGGGTATGCATAGATCGCGCTATGACATCGCTTGGGCCTGAGTTTCTTCAGCGCAACAGCAGCATCTTGCGGATCTGTGACCGCAAGCCGGTGTGCAGCTGGGTAATATACACCCCCGTTGCTAGGCTATGGCCCTGCGCATCGGTCTCATCCCACGTTGTTCGGTGAATGCCGGCATCGAGGAACCCGATCTGTAGCACCCGCACTTTCTGTCCTTGCAGATTGTAGACCGTCAGCCTTGTCGACGTCGGTGCAAGACATTCTTGCCGCCGAGTTCTCGCTCTGCAATGCCCAAGTGGTCGTTGCACGCAAATATGGATTCAGCACATGGAATGATTTACTCACGGCGGTTGAGACGCCAGGGGTGGCCTGGTTCAAGCGCACCTTTATTGGTGAGCACCCATGACGCTGGGGGAGCGCGACGTCATCTGAACTGCTGCGGCGAACCGTGACATTACCCCTCTTACGGGGATTCCAATATCACTTTGCCGCTCTTGCCTTCTGCGAATGTCGCATAGGCCTCTTCGGCTTTGTCCATCGGAAAGCGATGGGTCACGGCGTTTTCGAAGGAGAGCTTCTGCTTTTCCAGAAAGTCCACCATCTCCCAGGTCATCCACAGGGGCAGCACAAACGAGCCCATTAGAGTCAGCTGCTTGCTCTTCAGCTGATTCGGATCCAGGCATTTTTCCGAGCTGCCCGTACCGACGAGAACGCCCCGTCCTCTGCGTCCAAGACAGGCAATCATATTTTCGCGAGCCTCGAAGCTGCCGGATGCTTCTAATGCCGCCGTCGCGCCCGCTCCGCCGGTGAAATCGCGTATAGCTTCGACCGGATCGTCTCGCTGGGCATTGACCGCGGCATCCGCTCCCACCTGCCTCGCCAGCGTGACGCGATCCTCGACAATATCGACGCCTACAACTCTGCAGCCTTTGGCCTTCGCCAGCAAGACTGCGCTCAGTCCCACGGGACCCAGGCCAAAAACCGCCATTGAATCGCCCGCCTTGACCTCGAGTTTCTGCATCGAGCAATACGCGGTTCCCCCGGGACAGGCAGTGAACGCCCCATCGATGAAACTGATTGCATCAGGCAGCGGAACACAGTTGCGTGCGTCTGCGATGATATATTCGGCGTGCGAGCCATGCATATGCGCTCCGTAGGCTTTGGTCTGACTGCACCACATTAGATCTCCTGCAGCACAGTCAGCGCAGTGGCCGCACCCCAGATAATGGTATACCGTCACTCGGTCACCTTCTCTAATCGTTTTCACTCGACTGCCGACGAGGTCAGCAATGCCACACGGTTCGTGGCCTGGGATTCTGCTGCCTCTCGCCTTGGCCTGTTCCGTGCTAACGGGATAAGCGCGCATATCACTACCGCAGATGCCCGTGGCCATCATCTTCACCCTAACCTGACTAGGACCCGGAACCGGGTCGGGGAATTCTTGCACCTCACATTTACACTCGCCCAGAAATACGACACCTTTCATTACATCTACCTCCCCTGGTCCGGCTCTGTTCAGTTGATCCCTAGTACTGATTGAGAGAACGCCGGGCAGGGCGCCTCAGGCGCCGCCGGTTCCGGTAGGGCTGGCGGGTAAGCTCGCAACGTCGCATCGATGAGCTCGAGGGTGAACTCCTGTTGGGTATGCAGTAAGCTTCAAGCCTACCGCGATAGTTAATGGATTCGGCCATGAGGGTTTCGGGCGCCTCTCGATTGGCTAGAGTTCATCTCCGCGCCAGCTTTTTACCAGCGCATGTTCACATTCTTCACTCGTGTGTAGCTCAGGAGCTCCTCGAAGGATTCTTCCTTACCGATACCGCTCTGCTTCCAGCCTCCATAGGGCGCGCCCAGATAGCGGCCCGATGAATTGATCCAGACGTAACCTACTTCCACCCGTTCGGCCGCGCGCATCGCCGCGCCGAAGTCGTTGGTTACGATAGACGCCGTCAGCCCGTACATGACACCGTTTGCGACATCGATCATCTCGTCGAAATCGGTCCAGCCCATGATCGACATGACCGGGCCGAAGATCTCCTCGCTGGCGATGCGCATCTGTGGAGTCACCCCGTCAAACACCGTAGGCGCAACGAAGAATCCTCTCTTGAGGTCGGGATCATCGGGTGAACCACCGCCAGTCAACAGCTTGGCACCATCCGCATGCCCGGATTCGATATATCCCAGCACCCTGTCGTACTGCTGCTGGGACACAAGCGGCCCCATTTCAGCACCTTCAAGCCATGGAAGACCGATCGGAATCGCCGACGCCACTTTGACGAGCTCGGCTCTCACCTTGTCGTGCAGCGACTGATGCACGAGTACCCGCGATGTCGACGAGCATGACTGCCCCTGACGATTCATGTTCATCGCCTTTACGACCGTGGTGGCTGCTTCCCTTGGGTCGGCGTCAGGGAAAATAATGATAGGGTTCTTGCCGCCCAGCTCTAGCGTGACCTCCTTCAGTCCTTCGGCCGCTTCGCGAGCGATAATCCGTCCGGTCTCGACCGAACCCACAAACCCGATTCGATGTATGTCCTTGTGACGCACGATCGCTGAACCTGTCAGAGAGTCCCCCGTCACGATATTTACGACGCCTGGCGGAAAAATCTGTTGGCAGAGCTCGCCGAGCTTCAAACTGGAGAGCGGGGCCTGTTCCGGTCCCTTGATGACGACCGTATTACCAGCGGCTAGGGCCGACGCTGCCTTTTCGGCACAGAAGCGGAAGGGGTGATTGAAGGGATTGATTTTGGCAACCACGCCATAAGGTTGGCGCAAGGTCAGGTTGAGATGGCCGGGCTCGCGCGACAAGGTCTCGCCCTTCATCTCAGTGACCAGGCCGGCGAAGTATCGGAAGGTGTCGGCCGTCCACTTCATGTCGGCGCGCATACCAGAAACTGCATTGCCGCTGTCCACGGCATCCATCAGCGCCAGATGTTCGGCATTATCGTCGATAGTTCGGGCAAGGCGAAGGAGATATTCCGGGCGCTTCGCGACGGGTAAAGCTGACCATGCCGGAAACGCATCCTTGGCGCTTGTGACAGCCTTGTTAACATCGACCTCATTGGCAAGCGGCACTTCGCCGAGCACGTCACCGTTTGAGGGGTTGATCGTAGTAATGGTCTGGCCGGAGCTGGCCTTGATCCATTCTCCACCGATAAACAGTCCCTTCGGCTTGAAGTCGAGATCAGGTGTTTCTGCTGGCATGAATCGCGGTCCTCTCAAGGTACGATTGCGGTGCGTTGAGACATGTTTCCGACTCCTTGCTGCTCAAGCCGTGCCGTTTATCGCAAAGTCGAAAATGTGGTAGTTTTTCAGCTGCTCCGATTCCGCGCGGGCAAGGTATTCCGCGTTGAGTGGCCGACTGATCACGAAAGGCACGTCACGCTCGGAAATGCCGCCATGTGACCGTAGGCGCGCCCCGTTAAGATCGGCGAGATCGTGATCGTCGCGTCCCATGCCGACGCAGTAACTCTCATTGGAAATCACAACAACATCGGCCTCGAGATCGAACGGAAGCGCGAACCGGGTCGCTGCCGCTTCGCGCTCCAGCACCTCATCGATGCCCTCGATTGGTCGAATGAAGTCGACCACATCCTGCACCGGAGCGCCATCGAAACAATGGACGCGAACGAAACCTCCGAGTGATCCGTGATGGCCGACAAATGCATCGGTAATCGGGCAGATGACCCTAGTATTGCCCGCTCCAAAACGCTCGTCCAGAAGATCCTGGAGGTAGACGATGTTGTAGGTGCCGTCGGAGGCGCACTTGTCTTTCATCCCGTGATCTGCAACAAAGCCGACGATGGCGCCAAGCTGCACCAGGCGCGCGAATCGATCATCCAGCGACTTATAGAAGTCAATCGCTTTGGGGTGATCCGGAGCATATTTGTGCTGCACATAATCAGTCAGAGACAAATACAGCAGACCGGGACGGTCGTCCTGCTCGAGAAACTTGATACCCGCATCGAGTACAAACAGCGACAACGCCTCCGAGTACATGTCAGGTAGCGGCTGGCCCACGAAGTCGAGTGCCCGCTCGATGCCGTTTTCATCCGTTGTGCAACGGTCTGCGTATTGGGATGAAAAGCAGGCATTGCCGGCGCTTACCTCTAGGCCCTTGCCGAGCTGCTGACGCAGTTTGTCCTTGGCAGTGACGACGACGGTTTTTACGCCAGCTTTCGAGACTACATCGAATACGGTACGGGACCGCATCAACTCGGGCCCGGTCATAACCACCGCCTCACCGGTCTGCCGATCCAGATAGAAATTACCCGAAATCCCATGGACCTCGGGAGGTCCGCCCGTCGCGATGGAAATATTGTTGGGGCAGGTGAAGCTCGGAATGGTGCAGTGAGCGATGCTGCTGAACCCATCTTCCATGAAGCGAGAGATGTTGGGAATGACATCTGCTTTATTCGCCGCCGTGAAATATTCCGGGTCCCCGCCGTCAACACACACGACGGCAACCGGGGACTCCGGAATTCGGTATGTCACGCCATTCAGCTGTGCTATGTCGTGTGCCATCGAAGCGCTGCCTCCATCGGTTGCATTGCTGTTGATCCGTGTTGACCAAGGAGTGGCCACTCGAGAAGGGGGACTGAGCACGCTAAGTAAGCTAAGCTAACGGCAAATCTCAACCGTAGCCCGATCGACGGGTTTGATGACTTAAATTTCGAAAGGTGGAATACGGCACCTCGGGTAGTGCCGGATGATTTAGGAACTCAGGTCGGAAGAGATCCGCGGAAGGCCGATGGAATTGTTGGCGGATTGGATCGCAGAAATGAATCCAGGGATCACTGAATCCAAGTCATCCGCCGGACGCACTTTGGATATGACCTTAGCTTGAAGATCGTTGTGATCGAATTGTTCAACACTTTGAGAGAATGCCATTCAACGCCCTTGAGACTGTCGTAGTTCTGGGGGTGCCACCGGTATGTGGTGATTAAATATTTTGCGTCATCTGGAGGAGAAAGTATGATCCGAATTCTATCTTCTAAGGGCAATATTCTCAGGTTCGCCTTCCCCGGTAAGTTGGCAAAGCAAATATTAATTGTCTCCGAATTATCAAGTCTAAGTACATATTCCAAAGCCTGTCTATACGAAACACCCCAGTAGTCCATCGATTAACTTAGGTTAGCCGAGGGCTGTTGGTCGTATTGTGCATCATGAGTATCCCTCCAATGACCTAAGGAATACTCATCAACCAATCCATCCAAGACGGGGAGATCAACAAGTGGATGGTTCTTGTTGACCCCCTAGGGATCAATCAGAAAGATCGCCGCATCTCTTGCCGCGTCTCTGCCATCATTCGCGAATTACACGGCTGCTGTGAAGCTCTCAGTGCAGTCCAGTAAGTCCCCATTTGTATCGCTAACTTAGTTAAGACAGTCACAAATAAGGCGAAATGCATGAGGTTTTATTCAATAAATTATGGCACCCGACTGTCGAGAGCGAGGATATTGTAAACGGATAACGAGGCGCGACAAGAAGTGAGCACCCAGATAGCGAAACCTTCAACGACTTGCCCCTAAAAAGGTCGCCCGTACTCGGTGAAACCTATCAACACCCGCACGAAGAGTGACCATAGATGGACCTCCCCCGCACGTTGAAACAGCTGTTGCTGGTACCGTATTTCGTGGTCCTCCGAATCTTTCGACACGGTGTTACCCGATGAGGGCCGATCGAACATTTTCTCGTCCTTCTCGATCCCGATGATCGTCAACATGTCGTAGCCAAAGTATCTTGAGCGATTGGTGAGCGTCGCAAAGAGCGTGCGCTGCTCGAAGCTCGCCGTCTCTCTGAGGTGATCCCAACCTCTGTAAGGTAGAGGTCCTATCCCTTGGATGCCGACTCGCAGCCTCGTTTTTTCCATCAACGGACACTCCAGGCGGAGAATGGGGATCGATTGAGTCTCGTAGCGCAGGACGCGGCCGGCGTAACCACCACCCAAGCGCCGATCGGCGGCCCGATCCACAAACCGCAGCAGTAGAAACTTGAATTGAGGGGTTATCATCAGTCGACCCCAGAGCCAAGTATGGTCCACGCGGCTCACCGAAGTCCACCATTCCAGGCGCCGCTGGCGCTGGAAGCTCCCGTTGTAGAGCCGGCCTCTCTGTTGCCAGTTGAACCTGAGCCGGAGCTTCTGGACCAGATTGAAGGTAGACTTGGGATTAAGCCGTACCTCCAAGTAGGTTTCATTGACATAGCTGTCCTGATAGAGTAAAGGATCGATTTGCAACGTACCGCTTACCCGTCTGGCGTAAGAGAAACCTCGGTTACGCGTAACCAACCCGCGATAACTGAACCCCAACCAGTTCGGCGTTGCCCGGCGCGCCACGAACCCATCCTCAATGTCGTCTTGGACCCGCTGAAACACACTCTCGAGGAAGAATCGCTGCAGTCGCACCGCCTCCTCCCAGCGATAGGTCAGCATCGCATAGGTCGAGCGGTTGCGCCGGTTGCCAGTGAACTCTCGGGTATCATATCGCCCCGCGCTCAACGACAAGCGCCGCCCGAGATCCCATTGCCCGAAGAGATGAAAACCATGCTGGTCATAGTCATACGGGTAGTCCGCTTTCTCGTCATCCTCGCGCCGGTCTGGTTCCTCGTTGTGGTTGCGGTCCAGTCCGTAGACGTACTCATCGGGTTCCACCTCGTATAACAGGAAGGGTTCGTCGTAGTCGGGCCGGCCATTGCCGTTGCGGTCCGTTTCGGGCCAACCGTCGTGGTCGTCATCCTCGCCGAGTAAGACCCCATCGGCGTCACCATCGTGGCTGTCATTGCTGAAGCCGACCACGTTTCCGATACGACGGTCGGGGAAACGATCCCCATCGTCGTTGTCCTGCACCAACTCCCAGTAGACGGTCTGGTTGGTCATGCCGGTCAGAGGGCCGTTGTCAAGCGC
Source organism: uncultured Gemmatimonadaceae bacterium (assembly GCA_964401715.1). Lineage (GTDB taxonomy): Bacteria > Latescibacterota > UBA2968 > UBA8231 > UBA8231 > CAYNZV01. The sequence goes on from CAYNZV010000129.1 coordinate 7,359, forward strand.
GATCTCGTAGTCGAGAAAGGTGCGGATGTCGGTCTGGAAATCCGGTGTGATTGCAAAGAGCTCGCCCCCGACCCGTCCCCCCCTGAACCAGTGGGTGGCATTGACGAAATAAGCCTCGCCGCGCTCTACGCCCCTGGGACTGGAGTCGAATCGCCGTTCACCGCCAAGGTGCGACGGATAGCGTCCGTAGACCGCTGAACGCGCGTACTCGACATTGACATCCAACCCCGGCAAGGCGAAGCGAGCGTCAACGCTGTAGGTGAAAATGCCGGTGTGCTCCTCCACCGAGAAACGGAGACGCTTCAGGTTGGATAGATCTTGAATATTTCCTGCCGCCCGCAGTACTGCCCGATAAAAGGTACTCAGATACTGGGAGTAGTAGGTGTGGGCGCGCGGACTACGATTGTTCAGGAGTGCCACATCCACCCGGTAGTCGTTGCCCAAAATCGCCTCCACCTCAACTGATTCCACGTGTGGCTCTGACGACAGATCGAAGAGAAAAATCAGTTGCTGGTCGCCGTCGGCATGCAACACCGAGGTCGCCTCTTCGAGTTCTATATTCTTCAGCAAACCTTCCAAGTTGGTGTTCTTACTGACATCAAAGCCGGCTTCGTGATCGAGGCGATAGAGATAGTCGGCGTAGAGCGGCATGTCGTTCCGTCCGCGATAGAACCGGATATGGCCGCCGGTAGCGCGATAATTCACCCCTTGAAATTCGCCTGTCGCTTGTGAGACACGCCCTACCTGCGTCACGATCCCCGAGCGATGTCGCACAACGTGCGGTGTCAGGTCGGGTCGTGGTGCCCCATTGACGATGAGCTGCACAGCTTGAACCGTCGCACCACTGGCACCATCTGTCGGGGAGTCATCGGCGAAACGCACCACTATCCAATCGATTAAGGGCTGGTCCGGACGCAGCCGACCTTTGAGGCTGTTGCCCGGTTGCGTGCTTTGATAGACGTGCATGTTAGCCCAGTTCAGACCGAATTGTAATCGCCCCAGATCTGCCTGTACCCGGCTGCCCAAAAGCATGGTTGAATCATCGGCAAAATGAGTCTTCTCGAGGGCCCAGCGCGCCGGCACTTCCTGGTAGTTGTGTGGACGTTCGATGCGCGAAGCTAACCCGGTGAACTTGACGTAATGAGTGCCAACGTCTAGGCGCACCCCGTTGAAATCGGTTTTCGACAGGGTCAGGGGACTCAAGTGCGCTGTCAGATTATCGGCGACGATCAGGCTGTAACTCCACTCATCGTAGCCGTCGCGCCCCATCACCAGCCCGTCATAAACTTTATTCCACGCCAGATCGAACATCTCGTTCGGCTTGAAGATGGAGCTGCCGTAATCTTGGCCGGGGACGCGCGTCTCTTTCCAGCTGTAGAGATCGTATCCGTTTAGGAGGAAATCGCCCAACGGACCATAGATAGCTCGGGGCGTATCGTCAAAAGGGAAGGTGTGGTTGGCGTAGTTGGTGAAGTTGTTGATGGCGTAATTCTGGTAGGTGATTGCGTTTCGCCGGATCATCAATCGCTGGGTGATAATCTCTTCATTCTGCGAGCGGCGCAGGGACTGCGCTGCACTGTCAAAGGCCGAGAGTGCAACCAGTACGACGTACGTCAACAACACCGTAATTCCCCCAGAGATGCCGGATACCCATCGGCAGAAAGATTTTCTCCTCACGCTGTTACCTTTTGTGGAATTTCAGGTTAGTGATGAAACATTAGCCTGAGAACAATCTTGAAACAAACTTCTAACAATTAAGCGGCCCATAAACGCCTACGGGGTAGCAATACTCGGGTGCCACGCTTGTGGTCGATGCGGCAGAGATAGTCCGCATCGAACGGGGCTTCACCGTAGATCTGACCCGATACATTGGTGTATTGAATGAGCCGGCAACTCTGGTCACCTGTAGGACGCGACCCACCTGGGCAGTAGCGCGCCCGTTGGCGGATGACCACGGGCTGGATGTCGGGACACGCTGTGTCGTCCAGGATCAAGGTCACGTGCTGAATCAGGGGGAGCCTTAGCCGACTTCGGGAGAGGAGGCCTTGAATTGTACGACGATCCAGTCCACCAGAAGCTGAAACGAGCGCAGTATTGCCTTAAGGCCGTTGCGCGGCCGGGGCCTTATGAACTAGGTGGTGCAGGACTACTC
>CAYNZV010000130.1:0-9340 GCA_964401715.1 uncultured Gemmatimonadaceae bacterium
GAACCTGGGTTGGCGGAGTCAGAGTCCGCAGTCCTACCGCTAGACGATCCCCCAGTTGTTTTAGAGTTTGACGCCTCGTAACGATAGAACCAACACTTCGTAGAGTTGCTTTACCACGCCCCGAGAAGTGGAACATAGCTGTGCTCGTCAGTCCCTTTGCATATTCCGCCACACCAATACACATACCAGGAAAGTTGAACAACAAAACCTCCATATGAAAAGGTGTATCCAATGTTGGCCCCAATTCAGTAGCGGCGTTGATGGTGGACTAAGTGTCGGCACACTACGGGAATAAGGTCTAAGGAGACTTTCCAAACGGAGACCGCGATTGCTGCGTTACAGCGTTTTCAGGTTCATGGCATTTCCGAAGACAATATGCCATCACGTTTATATATCCTGCCTTCCTTTATGACGCTGGTGACGTTCCCGATCTGCGCGATGTCCGATAGCGGGTCTCCGTCTACGACAATGATGTCGGCGAGCTTGCCCACCTCCAGTGTCCCAAGCTGCTCTCCCAAGCCCAACAGCTCAGCACCGTTGCGAGTCGCCGCAACGATCGCATGCATGGGCGTCATCCCATTCTTCACCATGAACGACAGCTCTCGCCAGCTCCGGCCGTGATCGTTGAATGCGGTCCCCGCGTCGCTCCCCATTGCGATTTTCGCCCCCGCATCGACGGCATTCCGAAAGCCAACTGTATTGTATTCCAGCGCCCTTCTCGCGTTTTCCACCGCCTCCGCCGGCACACCCCGCTCACCACTGTTCGCGATTAGGTCATAGGCCATGATCGTGGGAACTAGGTAAGCGCCACGCTCCACCAGCAGATCGAGCCCTTCGTCGTTGTTCATAAAGTATCCGTGCTCAATGCTGTCGATCCCGGCAGCCAAAGCGTCGTTTACCCCTTGTTTGCCCTCGGCATGGGCCGCTAGTTTGCGTGCATTCTTATGCGCTTCCAGTACGGCGACCTCGACTTCATCGAGATCGAGCTGAGGAGTCCCCGCAATGCCACAGGGAGTCATTACCCCGCCGGTGACGAACAGTTTAATTACGTCCGCACCGTTCCGGATAGTGGTACGCACAGCCTTTCTTATCTTGTTTGGCCCATCGGCCTCTATGCTCATATGGAATCCGTGTCCGCCGGTGATTGAGATTCCGCGTCCCGCCGCTATGATGCGCGGACCCGGTATGACACTCAGTCGAATTGCATCACGAAGGTTGAAGTCCAGATCATACGCGGTACCCAGTGTCCGAATCGTCGTGATGCCTCCACCAAGCATCGCGCGCATATTGTGCACACCGCGAATCGCGTGCATCGGTATCGGCTCGTCCGTTCGATAGGCATGGTCCTGCGGATTAGGATCGAAGCACGGGTGCACGTGGGAGTCGATTATTCCCGGCATGACAGTTGCCCCTAGGGCGTCGATTACTGTCGCTCCTCGTCCATTCACCTGTCCTGTTGGCCCGATGTCAGCAATATGTGCACCCTCGACCAAGACATCGACACCTACCCTCGCGGTTGCACCAGTTCCATCGATGAAGCTTCCGGCCCTGACCAGAATGCTCATGGCCTGCTCCCACGGACGACCTGCCCCCCTTTTATGACGCTGGTGACGTTCCCGATCTGCGCGATGTCCGATAGCGGGTCTCCGTCTACGACAATGATGTCGGCGAGCTTGCCCACCTCCAGTGTCCCAAGCTGCTCTCCCAAGCCCAACAGCTCAGCACCGTTGCGAGTCGCCGCAACGATCGCATGCATGGGCGTCATCCCATTCTTCACCATGAACGACAGCTCTCGCCAGCTCCGGCCGTGATCGTTGAATGCGGTCCCCGCGTCGCTCCCCATTGCGATTTTCGCCCCCGCATCGACGGCATTCCGAAAGCCAACTGTATTGTATTCCAGCGCCCTTCTCGCGTTTTCCACCGCCTCCGCCGGCACACCCCGCTCACCACTGTTCGCGATTAGGTCATAGGCCATGATCGTGGGAACTAGGTAAGCGCCACGCTCCACCAGCAGATCGAGCCCTTCGTCGTTGTTCATAAAGTATCCGTGCTCAATGCTGTCGATCCCGGCAGCCAAAGCGTCGTTTACCCCTTGTTTGCCCTCGGCATGGGCCGCGACTCTTACCCCTGCCTTGTGAGCCTCCCGGACCACTGCCTGTATCTCCTCGAAAGTAAATTTTGGGATGCCCGGACGGATTCCCGGCGTCATGACACCGCCGGTGACCGTAATGTTTATGACACCTGCACCTGCTTTGATCTGATCCCGCGTCGCCTCACGCATCTCATCGGCTCCATCAGCCTCGATGCGGTAGTAATGTCCGTGCCCTCCCGTCACCGTAAGACCCCTCCCGGCAGCGATCAGTCTCGGGCCTTGAATCAACCCATTATTGATGCCATCACGTAAGAAGAAATCGATATGATGCGGAGTCCCCAAGGTTCGGATTGTAGTCACTCCCGCCGCTAGCAAGTCGTGGGCGTTTCGAACGCCATGAATGGTCATTTCCGCGGGGGATTGATTTTTCGCAGTATAGGCCGGGTCGGAGGAGGCATCGAAGCCAATGTGCACATGGGCATCAATGATGCCGGGCAGCACCATCCGTTCGTGAGCGGGGATGACAACGGCGCTGACGTCCGGAAGGCTGCGCCGAGGGCCGATCGCGACAATATGTTGTCCGTCGATTAGGATATCGACATTCTCCTTTGGCTCTCCACCGAGCCCGTCCACCATACAACCCGCTTCGATCAAGCAACTCATGGGTAGGCACCACCTTTGGGTTGGAATTTATCTGCGAACACTCTATCTTGAACTGCCATTCAGGGTCTATGCGTGCCACACCGTTTAAAACAGATGTGGCTGTCGGAACGGCCTTTCTCACGAGCGATTCAGTTTTGGATCGAAAATGTCGCGCAGACCATCTCCGAACAGATTGATTCCCAGTACCGCAATAGCAATTGCAAGACCGGGAGTGGTTACCACATGCGGTGCAACCCGAAAGTAGTCTCTGCCACGGCTTAGCATGACTCCCCATTCGGAGGCTGGGGGCTGCACACCGAGGCCGAGGAAACTCAATCCGGACGCGATCAAAATCGCTGCTGCCACCATATACGTCGTATGTACGAGAAGCGGGGCCAAAACATTAGGTAGAATGTGACGCAAAACGATACGCCTTGCCGAGAATCCCATCGCGGTCGCGGCATCCACGAAATATTCATCGCGGATCGACAAAACGGATGCGCGTACCAGTCTTGCGAAAGACGGTATTGCTGCGAGCCCAATTGCGAGCACAAGATTCGACGCGCCGGTGCCGAGCACACTAATTATCGCTAGCGCGATCAAGAGGTCGGGGAATCCCAGCATGACGTTGATACCAGCCATGATAGCCGCGTCTATGCGTCCGCCGAAGAATCCCGAGATTGCCCCCAATGAAACTCCGACCGTCAGTCCCAGTAATGCAGCAGCAGCGGAAATTCCAAGCGTGAGTCTTCCCCCGGCCAAGATTCGCGACAATAAGTCGCGGCCCAACTCATCGCGACCCAGGGGGTTCGACCAACTCGACCCTTCCAGTTTAAGTTCCAGGTTTTGCTTGTAAGGGTCGTAAGGTGCAAGCGAGGGACCAAGCCCCGCGATAAACAGATAGATCAGGACGATTAAGCACCCAACCATAAAACTTCGGTTTCGGCGCGCGAGTTGTAGAAAATCGCGACGACGAGTCGCCGTGGGCGATGGCTCCACACTCAACGTTCGAATCTCACTCGAGGATCCAACAACACATAGATGGCATCGACAATCAGATTGACGATGATAAACGTAATGCTCACGACCAGAAGTGTCGCTTGAACAACTGGAAAATCGCGATTGAGAATGCCGTTTACGAGCAGCCATCCGATCCCTGGCCAGGTAAATATTACTTCAGTGACAACCGCTCCAGCCATGAGCACGCCGAACTGCAGACCGACGATGGTAACCACAGGGATAGATGCGTTCTTGAGCGCATGAAGCAGCAAGATCCGTCGCTCACCCAGCCCCTTAGCTCGAGCGTTTCGTATGTAGTCCGTATTCAGAACCTCGAGCATGGACGAACGCGTGAGCCGGGCAATCAGACCCATCGAAGCTACGCCAAGGGAGACTGCGGGTAGAACAATGTGTCGCCAAGAGTCCCCGTTTCCGGCTGGAAACCAACCGAGCTGAACTGAGAACACGAGAATGAGAATTAAGCCCAGCCAAAACGGAGGTATGGAGAAGCCGACAACCCCTGCGGTCATGGTAATCGTATCGAACTTGCTTCCCCGGGAGATGCTGGCTGCGACTCCAACTGAGACGCCCACAAAGACCGCAATAAGCATGCTCAGAACGGTCAGCCGAAGAGTGTTAAGGTAACGGGGCCATAGGACCTGTGATATCGGTACCCGCATGCGCACGGAGTCGCCCAAGTCTCCCTGAATCGTACGCGTGAGCCAGCGTATGTACTGAACCGGCGGAGGCTGGTTAAACCCCCACTTGACACGTAGCCGTTCAATGTCCTCCTGCTTGGCCGCTGGAGTCGCCATCGCACGGATGGGGTCGCCGGGAATCATTTTCAACAGCGAGAAGACAAAGACAGTAGCTATGAACGCCGTGAAGACGGCGTACAGCGATCGCTTGAATATGTAGCTGAACAAATTCGAGTCGGGTCGGGCGGATTAAGGCGGTTCCACCCGATCCGACCCTGGCCCGGCTACTGAACGCTTGCCTGCCTGAAACCGACGCGACCGGCCGGGGTGAGAAAAAGGCCATTTATGTTCGATTTATGAGCGACCACGGCTTGCTCGAAGTGGACGATCAGCCAGGGTGGATCCTCGACCAGTTGCTTCTGTATGTTGGCAAGAATCGCTTTACGCTCGCTAAGATCGGTCGACTGATTTGCCTCGTCAACCAATCGATCCACTTCCTTGTTGGAGTAGAAGGCCTCGTTGAAACCCTGCTTTGGCCAGCTTGACGTCACCAGCGTCTGACGCATCCACGTTGGGGGATCCTGTGTGCCGTACGACGTCTGAACCACGTCACGCGCCTTCGCTGCTGGGTCGTCTGCGGGTGTGAACCATACGGCGTCGACGAATGCCCCCCATTCGATTATCTCTACCTTAAACTTGACACCGATCTCGGCGAGCATTCCCTGCACCGCTTCGGCCACCTGACGATCCTGATAGTACCGTCCCTCTGTGGCGTAAAGCGTAAGCGTCTTGTCGAACGGAAAGTTGGCTTCCTCAAGCATCTTCCGTGCCTGAATCGGGTCGTAGCCGTATACGTCAATCGGGGTCGACCCGGCGACTGTCGGCGAGATGTAAGAATTTGCTACCTCGCCAGATCCATACAAGACATTCTTTACAATGCTCTTGCGATCCACTGCTCGATTCAGTGCGATTCGAATATTGGGATCCGACCAAATGCCTTTGGTGTTGTTAAACGCCCAATAGAACAGTCGCGAAAGCGTCATATGGACAAGCCGAACATCACTGTCCTCCTGGAAACGCGCGAGATCCTGAGCGGGAACCTGGTTTATCAAATCGACGTCTCCAGTCTCGAGCGCCAGCACTCGTGCGCTGCCTTCGGGGCTCGGTCGAAACTCGACTGAATCGATCGCCGGAGCTCCGCGCCAGTAGTTCGGATTTTTCTCAATCACCAGCTTCACGCCGGGCGTCCACGACAAAAACTTGAAGGGACCGGTACCAACCGGGTTTCGGCCGTAATCTTTGCCAGCCTTCTCAACAGCGGTCGGGCTATTCATGAGCTTGCCAAAGTCGCTTGCCAAAAGACCCAAGAGACTCCCGTACGGTTTCTTGGTAGTTATGCGAACAGTAAAATCGTCAACAACATCCACGGAGGCAAGATGAGGTTCCCACTGACCGCGATTCGCATGCTCGTTCGCAGCGTCCATTACGCGGTCGAAATTGAACTTGACCGCCTGCGCGTTAAATTTCGTCCCATCGTGAAATACCACATCGCTGCGGAGCTTGAAAATCCAGTTCAGGCGATCATCGGACAGCGTCCAGCTGACCGCTAACTCGGGGATGATTTCACCGTCACTCGATTGATCGACGAGACCTTCATGGATGTTATACACCACATCAAAAGAGGGCCCATCAATCGCATCTGCTACATCCAGCGATACTGCTTCCGCGCCATACGCGTATTTTAGTCCGGCGGCGTCCGCAATAGCTGGTGTCATACCTACGGCCATTACGGCAAGGATGAGGGCACCTATATGCTGGACCAAGATCCGGTTGCTAAATCTACTTCTTGTATTCATGCAGCTTCTCCTCTAAAGATTTTGTTAGAAACCCGTGAATTACAACGTGTGATACTGGTTATAATTTCTGTTAGTTTTGCGGTTCGCAACTGCCTTTGTCAAGCAGAGCGTTGCTTTCTGATAGTCATCATTGTCTTTCGAATCCGCTGTTACGGCTTTGGGTTGGCCGCGCTGCCGATCATGTGGAGAAAAGTTTATGCAACCAATCAAATATGAACACATCCGCGACGACGCGCTAGCGTTGTGTGAGATCGGCAATCGGTTTGCAGGTAGTCCGGGTGAGCTCGAGGCGAGAAATTACATAGGACAGCGCTTTCGCGATGTTGGTCTGGTCAACGTGCGAGAGGAAATGTTTGAGGTCTCGACCTATCGTCCCCTCGTGGCGCAGTGCGAGTTGATTGGAATCGGCTCCTCTAGCAGATTGTCCTGCGTCGGCCTTCAATTCACGGGCACGGGCGACGTCGAATCAGAAGCCGTCTATCTGGGGGTACTTGCAACATCTGCAGATCTTGAGAGGGCGTTGTCTATCGCGGGCGATGTTGCGGGACGTATCGCCGTGTTGAAATGCCCTTATCCATATCTCTTTTCGGAGATATTAATCAATGAGGGGGTCGTCGCAATCGTTGATATCAGCGATGCACCCGATGGGCATATCTGTCATCTGAACGCTATGATGTATCCCGCGCTCGCGGCATGCGTAAACGGCACACGATTGCCAGTTCCTGGCGTTACCGTCGAACGCAGTGACGCTGATCGATTGATCGAGCATATCTCCACTTCGTCGCGGCGGGTCCGTGTAATGCACGACGCGGACTACGAGCTCGTCATGACCGCTAATGTCATCGGCGAGCTTCAAGGTATTGGCGCCACGACCGGTCGGGCAGTGATCGGTGCGCATTACGATAGTCAGCTCGAAGGGGTTGGAGCATCTGATAACGCTTCAGGAATTGGTAGCCTGATCGAGGTTGCGCGAGCGCTCGCCGATCAAGATACTCAGCGAACCCTCGTCTTCGCGGCCTTCGCCGACGAAGAGGGGGGCTTCCGCGGCTCAACACAATACTGCCGCCAACATCAGGAAACGCTCACCGATACCGTGGGTATGGTCAACATCGATGCGCCCGGCTGGGCTCCGTCTCAACGTTCCCTACATGCAGACGCCACAATGCGAAAATTTGCTCTCGAAAGCGCGGCGAGTGTGAATTGGTCACCTGAGGAGGTGATGGATGCGTCCGCTTTCCCAGGCTCGGATCACAACCCTTTTATTGACGCGGGTGTGCCAGCGTGCTTTTTTTGGCGTCACCCTCCCACGCACCCCTACTATCACACAGCCGGAGACACACCGGACCTACTCGATTTCCGAATCGTTGCGGAAACTGCTACGGTAGCCGGCGTTACTTTGGAACGACTTGGATCTGAAGCAATACTACAACTCGGACGTGCTAGACCGGTACGACGCTGGCTCGATCTACGGCCTGAGGCGTCGACGCAAGAACTCGGCTGACCAACCCTCAATGGCAATCAACACTCTGGGCGCGCATCAATCAAACTACGATTCTAGAGGTGGTCCATCGGCTGTATTGCCCCTTGGGCTGGGTTAACTACAGTAGGTGATGGAAGCGATATGACGAATATCAGTAATGCCATCAGGAAGTTCCAAGTATCGATGGTGTAGAACGAAAACTTGAGCAGCGCTGGCTCCCGAATATCAATTCTCGACGGAAATTTATACGATGGGCAATCCGATAAAAGTAGATTCACACGTGCATCTGTATCGAACGGCTGAAGAAGGCCAAGATGACAAGGACAGCTACGAAGTGTGGGAATACGGCGCCTGCGACCAGGTCTCCATGAGTGACCTCCTGGGTACCGTTGAGGATGTGTTGAATTCGATGCAGGCGTCGAGCGTGGACAAGGCGATTGCACTGAATCTTTACATGGCAGATTGGGCGTGCTCAAAGTACGTGAGTCGGCTGCCTTCCGAGCTCAGCGAGCAAGAGCGACGTAAGGTCATCTCCGAATTCAAATCCCAACAACCCGAAGCACTGAAGAACTTCAATCGATGGGGATGCCGCGTGTCCCGGGACCACCCCGAGATCGTTGCATTTGTATGCGCTGACGTAAACGTGTTGACGCCAGAACAGGGTGCGTCTCACGTCCGGGATATGGTAGAGAACGAAGGAGCCGGTGGGGTAAAGCTTCACGGCGCCGCACAGGGATACTTCATGGACGACAAACGGCTCTGGGCCATCTATGACGCGTGCCGAGAGCTCGGCGTGCCCGTGATTGGACACTCGGGTCCGGACACCGGAGGACGAGGATTTGCCGAGCCGCGTGCTTTCGCAGAGACTCTAAAAGGATTCCCAGAGGTGAACTTCGTGCTCGCTCACATGGGGGGCGGCTCGTGGCGACAAACACAAGAGATTGCCGACAATCATCCGAATGCCTTCTTTGACTGCTGCGAAATAATCGAGTGGATCAACAGTGAGTTGGGGCCCACGGATCGGGAGTTGGCAAAGCTCATTTCAGATGTTGGACCGCATCGCGTCATGATGGGTTCCGACTTTCCATGGTATGACATGGACCACACAACCGGGCGAATACTGGAACTCCCGCTTCTTTCCGATGAACAGAAACAGGGAATCCTGGGCGGGAATGCCGTCAGAATCCTTGGTCTCAAATGAATAAGAGATTCAACGACGTTGTCTAGGAGTATTGCCACATTTGCAATCAATCCAAAGTATGCGGCACTGGCGCAGCGATAGACACATAGACTGGTCATTCGTCTACACAACAATTCGACGCAAGCTACAGGAGGGACAGAAACAGCGGCACTTACAGCTGAACGCTACCAGGTATTCGTGACGGCACTGGCTGCGTTTGGCGCTCAAAAAGCCATGTTCCAGCCACCCGCAACGCCGGTAAGTGTATGATAAAAAGGTGTGAAGACTGCGTGAAAAAAGGACTCGGCGGCAATTCTCCGGAAAGACCTATAAAACAAGGATAAATTGGCTGGGGGACCAGGATTCGAACCTGGGTTGGCGGAGTCAGAGTCC
>CAYNZV010000131.1:0-9338 GCA_964401715.1 uncultured Gemmatimonadaceae bacterium
ATTGCCGGCTCTGATCGCGAACGGATACAACGGGTTGCCGCCTGCCTGAACGAGAAGATACGAGAGATTACCGATCGCTCCGGGGGCCTCGATCGGTCGCGGACACTCGTGTTGGCTGCCCTGGAGTTGACAGCGGAATTATTTCAAGCACAACGCGATAACGAACAGCTGCTGCGCAAAGCGCACGAAAGCATCGACCGGCTGTCGCAATTGATCGACCAACGTGGCGATCTGATGTCGATAACCTCCACTTGGATAGATGAGCACACCCGAACCGCATCCTGAGCAGCCTAGTTAGACCTCGCCGCTTATCTCTTTTTCCAAAACTCGCAGCTCGGACCAAAGGTCCACGGACAATGGGATGCCATTGTGGAGCCGATCCTCCATAGTGTCGAACTCCAGCTGGCCCGGCAGTTTCACCCCGTCGCTGTCTACGGCAGAAACCGAGGACACAACGTATTCCGACATCTGTTGCAGTTCTTTGCAGAATAACTCAACAGACAAAAAAGAATCGATGTGTAGTGCTAGAAAAAAAAGATTGTTGGACCCGGTGTATTCATTGTTATCTGCCCAGGCAGGAGGACCGAGCAGGCTACTGAGTACTTGCACCATCAAAGAGATGCCATAGCTCTTGTAGCCCAGCGGTCCACCGAAGGGCAAAATGGCTCCTGCTGCCGAGCCATCTGAAGCGTATAGATCAGCTGGATTCGTGCTGTATCTGCCCTGCTCGTCAACCAGAGTCATATCTGGAAGGGCTTGTCCGGTCTCGCGGAGGAAACGGACCTTTCCTTCGGGCAAGGATGAAGTAGCGAAATCCACGACAATTGGGCGATCCTCGGTGGGTGCACCGAATGCAAGCGGATTGGTGCCCAAACGTCCTTCGCGACCGCCGAACGGGGCAACCCAATGCCCATCGCCGGCCGCCCCGGCACAGGCGATGGCGACACAGTCTTTCCGGGCCGCCAGCTCTACAAATGCGCCGAGCCGTCCCACATGACAGCAACGCCGAAGCGCTGCCGATCCAGTTCCCATCTTTACCGCCTTGTCGATGGCCACCGCAGCCGCCCGGCTACCCCCCACCTGACCGAAGTTCCAGTTTCCGTCGAGGAGCGCACTGGTGGCCGAAATCTCTTCGATGGCGACTTCGGCGTCGGGCACGATCCGACCCTTCTCGATATCTTTCACGTATTGGGGAACCCGTAACATACCGTGGGAATGCAATCCCATCAGGTCGGCCTTGACCAACATCTGCGCTACCAAGCGGGCGTCTGCAGCGGTCGCTCCACGCGCTTCGAATATTTTGGCGACCAAACGTTCTGCCTCTCGGTGGTCTACCTTCTCGAAGTTGGCGGTCATCTGGCGATCAATCCTCGGCCATGCCTTCTCCTACCGCCTGCTGGCGGTGCAACTCCACCTTGTGGCGCTGTGCTCTGCAGCACCACCTTTCGCTTGAACGCCATTTCTGCCAATGGAACCGCCTGGCGCTCCGCTTCCCACACTTCGACAGCGGGAAATTCGTCAGCCACGAGCAACAACTGCAGCTCGTCAGCGGTCCAGTGGGCAACCACGTCGTCGACTGCCGCATTGCGGCCGCGCTCTAGGAACTCTGCTAGGCGCAACATCGCAGCCAAACAGATCAGCAACTTGCCATCTTTCTCGTTCAGCAGACCGCGGTACTCGGAACAATTGGGGGCACCTTTGCGATGATAGCGAGTGAGAAGGCCGATCAACGCGATCTCGCGTGCCGTGAACCCTGGTAAGCCATTTATATTGATCAATGTTTGCGAGTGTTTGTGGTGTCCATGATAGCCGATCAGCGCTCCGATATCGTGGAGCAACGCAGCGGCGCCTAGCAACTCCTGTTCAGACGCGCCATATCCGTGCAACGGCGCCAGTTGCTCGAAGATGCGGTCCGCAAGATAACGCACGTGATTGGCGTGGGATTTCTGGTACTGGTAATTGCGAGCGATGTTTAGAACACTGAAGTGCCGCATGTCTGTATTGACCGGATACGGCAGGTGTTGCCAGAAGTGTTCGAAGAAGATGCCCTCCCGCAAACCTCCTCGAGAGACAACCATATCTTTAATGCCCAGACGGGTCATTGCACTCGCTAAAACCATTGCGCCGGGCAGAATGATGTCAGCGCGATCACTGTTCAATCCCGGTATGTGCTGGCGCTCCGCGAGCGGCAAGTCCGTCAGCAGCGCCGCGCTCTCCTCTACCGAAGCCAACGACAATGTCATGCCGTGGAAGGTGTTGAGTGGATATTGCCGCCGCTCCAAGTCCATGTTGGCGAGGTTGCGTATGGTCCCACCCAAACCGATCAGCATGCCCTTCTTTTTTTTCTTCAGCCATGACAACGAGTCCAGCTGCCGCTCGATTTCGCTGGTCAAGGCTTCCAACTCGTTCGCGGTAACCAGATCGCCGCGAACAAAACGTTCGGTTAGGGCGAGCGCCCCGAGCTCGAGTGCCTTCCCGCGATAAAACCGGCCGCACCGAACCTCGCTCAACTGCGCGCTGCCGCCGCCGATGTCGAGAACTACAGCTTCGTCTGCGGGAACTTCGTTGAGTGCACCCAGCACCCCGTAGTAAGCTTCCTTCTCACCGCTCAGCACCCGCAATGTCAAGCCCAACTCGCGCTCCACCCGCTCTACGAACTCGGGGCCATTGGCTGCTTCCCGGACGGCACTGGTAGCAGTAGGCAAAACCAGATCTACTTCGTAGGTAGCACAGAATCTACTGAAGAGGCGCAGCGTGGAGAACGCCCTGGTCATCGCCTCTACACTGAGCCCGCTGGTGGTCATTCCGCAACGCAATCTGACCATCTCGCGGATTTCGTCTTCCAAGCGAAAAGAATATCCTGGAACGGCGTGTATGATCACCAAACGGGCGGTGTTCGAGCCCAAGTCGATGATCGCTACCTTCGTCGATTTTGGAGGCATAGCCCCGTTGGCAAGAGTGCGTCGTTTGGAGTACTGGCGCTTGGGGGAAAAGGAGTAGGAGAACGCCCGGCGTCGACCCAACCCGAGACGACTACGATCGGTACCTCCTCACCTTGGTCGGGGAGGTAGACCAGAATGCCTAGCTATCGACGAGCCCGGGCATGTGCAAATCTAGTAGAATCGGTTCGATGTGCTGTTCACGAAGCACCAACAAAGCCTGTTGAGCATCTTCGACGTTAAGAATTTGAAGACCCTAATCGTCCACCACCCGGAAGAGCAGACTCTGATGCCCTCTTCGTCGTCGACGACCAGAATCGTCGTTATACCGGCGCTTATTCAGAACGTGGCTCCCTGTCTCGTGCAAACATGCGACAAAACGGTGCGGCCTGCAATACGAGCTGGCAACAGCAAATCAGATATTGATGGGTATCGGTGCATTGAGTGCCAGATTTCGGCAGCAGAATGTTCTCGATTTTCTGAAACCAGCGCGTGATGAATCCGGTATCTTCGACACCCTTGACACTCCCTAAAGGCTGACGTATCTTAGGCTTATTCTTTATAAGTTGTTATTTATCAACTACTAATGTTAATGGAGGCTGGCTTTGTCGACAGTGACAAAGAGAGAGCTAGCGCGTTCGGTCGCTGAAGCGATTGGCAGCTCGCACAATATGGCTATGGGTATGGTCGACAGTCTGTTCGAAGCATTGAGAGACACCCTCATAGAGGGGGATCGTGTGGAGATCCGTGGTTTCGGAGTATTGGAAGTCAAGAACACCAAACCCAAACCGGGGGCACGCAATCCGCGAACCGGCGAAACCGTCTACGTACCCGCCCGACGGAAAACCCATTTCAAACCCGGTAAACAGCTAAAGGAAGCGCTTCACTCGCAACGAGTAGATTAGCCCCGCTTTCGTGACTCACCGACTCAACGACAAGCAGGTAAAGTTCTTCTGGGAAGAAGGCTATCTACACTTAGGTCGAACTCTCGACGATTCACAGCTGCACTCCCTGCAGCAACGCATTGACGACATAATGTGGGGAAAGGCTGATCTTGATTACGATCGGATTATGATGCAGCTGGATCCCCA
This sequence comes from uncultured Gemmatimonadaceae bacterium, assembly GCA_964401715.1. Taxonomy (GTDB): domain Bacteria; phylum Latescibacterota; class UBA2968; order UBA8231; family UBA8231; genus CAYNZV01. The sequence goes on from CAYNZV010000131.1 coordinate 4,031, forward strand.
CGCCGCCGGCACCCCCGGCACCCCTCCGCAGAGCCTTGGCCACAAAGGTTCAACTCTCTGCTATCGAAAAATAGAAATGCTGGAGTACGACCAGCTGTTCCTCGAGTATTTGCAGCAGCCGCTATTCGCAACCATTTGTGAAGAGGTTTACGGTCCAGGCGTGCCCATTGCCTGTATGCGCGCCATGTTCATGAACAAACCCGCGCAGCACGGATCGGAGCTTCCGTGGCACCAGGACCGCTGGAATCGCTTCGACCGCAATCCCTTGGTTACGGTATGGACGGCGTTGGATCCGTGCTCGGTACACAACGGCTGTTTGCAGATTATTCCGCGTACCCATCGCAGCATTATCAATCCCGAGCGCGAGGGTGGGTTCATCACGCCCGAACAGGAAAGTGAAGTTTTTGCTTCCCTCAAGCCGCTTTTTCTGGAACTGGCAGCCGGTGAAGCAGTGTTGCTGCACAACCACACATTGCACTCATCCAAGACCAATAGCACCGATCAGTCACGACGTGCCTTCAGCGTTTGCTACATGGAGGCAGCCACCGTCGCGAAAAACGGTCAAACCTTTCCAGTTGTTTTCGGTGAAGGGGCCATTGACCCGTCAAAACTTACCGCGCCCTCGCGAGCTAACTAGGACACCCGACGAGCCCTCTATTCGTGCAGACGTTCCAGCATCCAAGGGACGCTGCGTTCGCACGATATCTCGTGCCCCCCACCGTGGGCATGGATGCCGAGGTAATTGAGGGGGCGATCGAACAGCCGGTAAACCTCCCGCAGTTGGCGTACTAGCCGGCGCGCGTCGGAAACTGGGAACATCATGTCTTGGCGACCGGTGTCGAGGAACAAGGGACGCGGTGCGATCAACGCGGCCAAATCCGTATGCTCAAAGTTCTTGGCCAAATCCCGCAGATGCCCGCACGTACAGTGCGGCCGGTCGAGAAAGCTCTTCAGATGACTGGAGAGATAACCGCCGACGCAGGCTGCCCGCAACCGAGTCTGCAACGCCGCCAAGAATAGCGTCATCTCGCCTCCTAGGGAAAGCCCCATAACACCGATCCGACTCTTCACGACGGTAGGTTGTTCTTCCAACAAATCCACCGCCCGCACCAGATCCCAGTACCGCAGTCCAATAAGGGTGTGCCCCACCATGTTTAATCCGTGAACAAGCACATTGTAGGTGACCTTGTCGTCGTTGAAAGCACGTTCGCCAAATCCAATCTGCTCGGGACAAATGACGACGCAGCCAGCCTCTACAAACCGTCGCCCGAAACCACGATATATCGAACCGGGATCGATCGACTCATCCTTACCTCCACGGCTATGGCCGTGCAGGCACAAAACGCCTGGAGCGGGAAGGGGTCGGTTTTTCGGTGTGAGCAGGTAAGCCACCGCCTGCAAACCAGGACGAGTCCAATATTGGAGACGTTCCATCCTCCAGTCCCTCCCGTCGTCAACCACTTTGCGTTGAAGGCGGAAGGGAATCTTCTTCGTGGGCATCTCTCCCAGAATTTTCTTCAGCCGCACACGGGCTTGACGTTGCCAAGAGCGGAACTCTGTGATCGATGTTGCGTCGTATGGGAATTGGCCGTTGTTTTCGGCAACAATATTCCGATACAAATTGATGATCTGTTGGCCCAGCCTGGTGGAGTTACGCGGCATCAGCTGGTGTATTCTACCAACAAGGGATCCTCCGGAGCCAGCTCCCGCAGCCGCGTCCGAAACCTCTTCGATTGATCCTTGAGATTGCGGATGTCGTCGTTCATAGCTCCAATCCGCTCGTACAATCCTTTTATCAAACTTATCTGCATGTGGGTGATGATCTCAGGTTCGTGCTCTAGCAGAGATTGAAGCTGTGCTGCTTCGAGCACATAAACCAAGGAGGGTTTCTCAGCAATGACGCGCGTCTTGCGAGGTTGCCCGGTCAACACCCCCATTTCGCCCACAATCCGGAAGGGAACCATTTCCGCCAGCTTCTCACCTTCGTTGGACTCCAACCTTAGCTCGCCGTCGACTAAAACGGCCAGTCGCTCATCGATCGTCATCGGATGGCACAACACCTCACCAACGGGAAGCTCTCGCTTTGAACTCGCTTCGAGGATGTGGTTTATTTGGTGAACATCCATGTCACGGAAGAGAGGCAGGTTCATCAACTTGTTAACTAGTTCGACGTTGTTGATTTCATCCGTCATTTGGCATTTTCCTTTCAAAAAGTCGGCTCAAGGTACGAACTTTTGTCACTGAGTCCAAAAAAATCCAATTTCTTAAGCGCATGAAAACCAATCGCGTCAATGAATCGATTTGAATCTGGAAAATCAAGATGACCCCACCGAATCAAAAGCAGTTCGCAGCGCATCGCTTCGACGACGACAGCATGGCACAGTTCATCGCTCGTGGATTCGTTACCTTCGAGCCCGAGTTGCCGGCCGACTTCCACGAGTTCGTTCATCGCCAAATCCAAGCAACGATCATATCCGGAAGCCCTGGGAACAACATCCTACCTCTCGTCCCTGAGCTACAGACGGTGCTGGACGAACCTCGAGTTCGTGGTGCGTTAGAAAGCATCATGGGTGAAAATTACTCCATGCACCCGCATCGCCACTGTCACCTCAACAAGTCTGGAAGCGACGGCCAGCGGCTCCACAAGGACGCCTTCTCGGTGCGGTTTCACCGCATTCAGGAAGCGCTGGTGTTTTATTACCCTCACGACGTTACCCAAGATATGGGTCCCACCGCGGTCATCCCCGGAAGTCAATATCACGGAAAACAACTGGGCAATGAGATGCCTGACGAATTGCCGGTATGTGGCAAAGCGGGAACGGTGACCGTGGCCCATTACGATCTCTGGCACCGAGGCACCCCCAATCGCAGCTCTAACGATCGCTACATGGTCAAGTTCCTTTTCACGCGCATGTCGCAGCCAGAGGAGCCTAGTTGGGATTCGGATAGTATCGCCCGCGAAGACTTCGGTGACCCAAGGTGGAAAGACCTGCACTCGACCATCTGGGATTGGCACTGCGGAAACCAATCCCTCCCAGAATCCGAGAAGCACGATCCGGTACCATTGCTGAAACAGCTGGGAGACATAAACGAGTCGGTTCGCTTGCGCTCGGCATATCGCTTGGGAAGAATGGGGAAAGCGATTGTTCCACTGTTGACGGACAAGCTCAGGTCGGCCGACGCAGAGGTGCGCCATGCGGCGGGTTACGCCTTGAGTGCAATCGGACCTGTAGCGGTCGATCCGGTCGTCGCAACCCTGCGAGAAACCGACCACGTGGACCGCGTTATCGCCGCCGAAGTGCTGGGAAACATTGGCTCCACCGCGGCGGTTCCAGAATTGATCCGTTTGCTTTCCGCTGGGTCGGCCGCAGAGAAGAATCGCGCCGCCGACTCATTGGGTAAAATTAGCGACAGTGCCGAACAGTCGGTGCCAGCTTTGTTGCAAGCCATAAACTCGGACGAGCAAGAAGAAGTCCGCGGATCGGCAACGCTGGCAATCTCGCGGTTGGCGCCGGACAGCACAGAGGCTGTAACAATCTTGGAAGCTGCCCTCGCCAACTCGAGTTGGTACGTGCGCGGTCTAGCGGTGGAAGCCCTCGCGCGAATCGGATCGAATGCCGCACGCACCGTTCTTATGGACCACCTACGAACGGCACACTGGTGTTCAGTTGCCGCCAGATCCTGAGCTTGGGATCGGTTACAATCGGCCGCCGGGGATGACGCAACACGGCCCATTAGAATCCCATCTTCCGACGCACTCATACAACGTACAATCGTTCTGGACAGGTGCAGCGAGTTGACCGTTTCCCACTTGGACAATTGTCTTCGCGATTCCGAGTCGACCGTTCTTTTCATCCACGATCTGTCCGACAACAAAGATTCGTGGCGCTCTCTTTGTCCTACGTTCATGGCCTTGCCTTTTTCTTCTCGGATTTAGGGAATTGGACTTCGATATCATTAATCGATGACCTCTAGAAGGAACGCTATCGTCATAGGTGGCGGCATCATAGGGTTGGCTGCCGCTTTCAAGATCCTCCGCGCTGCCCCAGACACCTCTGTTTGCATCTTGGAGAAAGAGAACGCCGTCGCCAAGCATCAAAGCGGTCGTAACAGCGGCGTGCTTCATGCAGGATTGTATTACCGACCTGGTTCCCTGAAAGCCCGCTTGTCAGTGGAGGGCATCAAGGAGATGGTGCAGTTCTGTCGCGAGTTCGACATTGCCCATGATGTCTGTGGCAAACTGGTGGTTGCCCACGAGGAAGAAGAAATTGCCATTCTCGAACGACTAAAGCAGCAAGGAGCACAAAATGGGTTGCGAGATCTTCGTATTCTATCAAGAAACCAGATGCTCGAGCTGGAGCCAAACGTCGGAGGTTACGCTGCTCTGCACGTTCCCGAAGAAGGCATCGTCGATTACCCTGCCGTTTGCACTGCACTGGTGCGTCAGGTCGAATCTATGGGCGGCCAAGTGATTACTGGCGCTCGGGTGGACCATCTGTACCAAGAAACCCAACGCTGGATCGCCGTTACTCCTGTCGGCGAGTTTACGAGCAGCCATCTCATTAACTGTGCCGGTCTACAGGCCGATCTGGTCAGCGAGCTCGCCGGCGAGAAGCGCGAGATTCGGATCGTTCCTTTTCGTGGGGAATTCTATCAGTTGATCCCGCAGCGAGAGCACCTAGTTAAAAACCTCATCTATCCCGTTCCACGGCAGGACTTCCCTTTTCTGGGCGTACATTGCACACGCTTGATAAATGGCGGCATCGAAGTCGGACCCAATGCCGTACTCGCCACCGCACGAGAAGGATACCGCAAGAGCGACATCAATCTACGGGAAACCTTGGATGCCTTGAGTTATCCGGGGTTATGGAGATTCATGTTGCGCTATCGAAAGTTGTGCGCCTTCGAGATATCCCTCTCTCTGAGCAAAAAGAGATTTTGCCGAGCGCTCCGAAGGTTGATCCCCGACCTGCAGATGGAAGACTTGGAACCCGGGCACCGGGGCGTACGAGCCCAAGCCATGTCCCCACATGGCGAGCTGGTGTACGACTTCGCTCTGATCGAACGACCGCGGGCCCTACATCTGCTAAATGCCCCGTCTCCAGCAGCAACCGCTTCGCTGGCGATTGGTGGAGAGATAGCCCGACGCTTCCTCGGCTGATGAAGTCGTTAACGGGGCGTGGCGATACGATTATAGTTTCGCGATGGCGAAGGGCGCAGTATTATGAGCTATCACATCCTGCTGCAATTTCCGTAAGAAGACGCTCAGCCACAGTAGCTCATCGGATGAATCTTGGTCACGATAGAG
>CAYNZV010000132.1:0-9298 GCA_964401715.1 uncultured Gemmatimonadaceae bacterium
TATACCGGCTGGCACCCTGACGGGGAAGCTACTGACGTGCGTCGGGTGAAGATGCAACTCTACGTGGATGACGTACCTCCCGAAAGCGGAGATTTAGCCTATTAACACGGCAGTCATCTGAAAAAAACGAATACAGGGTATCGCACCGGGCGCAACGAGATCCTTGAAGGTCATATCACATTTCCCGGGACCGCGGGCACCGCTATTCTCTTCGACAATCGCGGCCTTCATACCGCCATGGACAATACCACCAGCGATCCTCGAAGGTCGATAATAATGGGTTTTGAAGAGGCTTTAAAAGACCAGCAACCGTCTGATCAGTTTACAGGAATTGCTGACAAGTTGGAGACGTCCGAGCGTCGGCGTCTCTTTCGCCTGGAGAAACTATGACCGTTAAAATTGATTGCCATCTGCATGTATTTGCGAAACCGTCGGATGAGTTTCCCCGTGAAGTCAGCGCGTCCTGTCCCGAAGATCGAGAAGAAACTGCCGAGAGGCTTTTGGGAGAGATGGAAGCGAACAACATTGACCAGGCTATTCTCACACAAATGGGCGGGTCCGAGTTCGAACACCACAACTACGTGCGCCACTGCGTAGATACCTATCCGGATCGTTTTCAAGGCATTGGGTTGATTCCTGGCAATTGCGAGAACCCAGCCGAGCATATGGACCGTGTTGCTGGCGATGGGCAGTTCATTGGCTTCCGCTTAGGAAGTCTTGGGGGGCCGAGGGACCCGTTAACCCCTATGGATGTGCGCGATTACGAAACCTACCGCATCTGGGAACACGCGGCCGAGCGAGATTATGTGATGTGGCTGTATTTGAAGCACATTGACATTTATGCGGCCGCATACCTGATCGAGGCGTTTCCACAGGTTCGCGTCGTATTTAACCATTTGGGCGTGAGTCCCGGTGACGGGACATTTTCATGGGACAAGTATCGACGTCCGCATGTTACCAATCCCAACTTGTATTTTCTCATGCACAGTGTGTATCGTCTGTCCCGATACGAAAATGTTTCTATGATGTTTTCGGGGCACTATGCGTTCAGCGACGAGGAATGGCCCTGGCGCGACTTTGCCCAGAACGCACAATGGCTCGTAGAAGCGTTTCGCGGCAGGCTGATGTGGGCGAGCGATTTTCCGTGGATCTATGTGGAACCGGGATACGACAAAATGGTGGGTCTGCTAAAAGAACTTGTACCAAATGTAAGTGACGAAGATCATGCTTCCATCATGGGCGGTGCGGCTAAACGCATTTTACGATTTGCCGACCGGTGATACGTCCCTTTATCAAAGAGTCTTCATCCAAAAAAACGGATTCCGCGCCGTTCGTCGGGTAATCGACTTCCGGATTACCGGTTACGTTGGTTTGTCCATCACGTTGGTGTTGTAGTATTCGTCCGAATAATTTTCTTCGGCAAACGCTTTGGTTGCGTCCGTCCACTGACTGTAGAAGGTCCGCACCTCCGGATCAGGATGTTCCGTCAAGCGGCGGGGCAGTAGTACCCAGTTGGTAAGCGGTGGGCTTTGGGCGCGACCAAAATAGTTGTGTTGTGTGAGTCGGCGACCGTGTCCGTTTATGCGGGTGTGCTGAATCCCGATGTTGTAGAGCACTACTGTTCCTGCAGGTCCACGAATGGGGATTATCCCAAACGCATCTCCCATTTTTTCTTTGGCCTCATCGAATTTTTCGTAACGCTGCGAGTTGGGAACCAGGCCGAAACAGGGCTGGTCTTCTCCGACGTCGGTCAGGTAGTGAATGGCACAAACATAGCTGCAGGCGTAGCTGCGATTAGGATCTTCTTTGCTCCGCTCCTCATACGCCCGGTCTTTGTGCCAACGCATCGGCTCCGCACTAGTCCCGTCCCAGAGGTCACGAAAGTCGAACTGAGAAAAGCGGGTGTCCGGGCCCATAATAGCGTCAACGAGGCCGTAGGCGATGGGTGGGCGCACGTGGTCATCAAGTTCGGGGTGATAGACAAGAATCTGCGCGTGCGAGCGGCATCCAAGTTTGTCCGGTCCCCATTCGGTTGCGATCTCACGTTCGGATCGATCCACGAATTCGGTCAGAATGCGGACGTTTTCAGGGGGCAAGGCATCGGATACGACGACGTAATTCTGATCGGTAAAAAATTCCAGTGCTTCTGCTTGTTGGTCAGGGGTAAAGGTTGGGTGTTTGGGCATTACTTACGCTCGTTTTCTAGTCCGAAGGCACGCATGTAGAGACGTGTGATGTCGTTAATGTTGCCGTAAAAGGCACGGACTTCGGGGTCGGGGTGGTTGTTGAAGAACATCGGCGGCATAAGTGAGTCATTGGCCAGGAAGTCCCGGTCGCGGTGTCCATAGTATGCCTGAATGGTCTTGCGTTCCTTGTCGGTTTTACGACCGGTAGCACGGTGCAGTACTGATACATTAAAAAGGCATACCGTACCTGCCGGGCCGTGCACGTCAAAACAGCCGTCGCGCTTGAGTTGTTTGTCCCGGTTGTCGAGAATGGGCCTGTCGACCGATTCGGGTGAAAGCGAGAAGCAATGGCTCGATTCGTCGACGTCCGTCAGATACAGCATGAGCTGGATGTAGTCCATGCGCAGCGGGTGTTCCAGGTAGTGGGCACGATCGCGATGCCAGCCCTGGTTCTCCCGTTTGTTGCTGGGGCCCATGTGGCGAATGCAGAGTTCGCCAAAACAGACCGGGCCACCCAAAAGTTCTACGACGGCTTGCAGGATTTTGGGATGACGAATGACGTCGTCAAATTCAGGGGTAGTACACAGCGCGTCGCAGTTCATGGTCTGGATACCACGCTGGTTCCACCGTAAAGGAGCTCGTTCCTTGTCGGTGCGGAAGAGGTCCAGGTAGTAGTCGACTTCATTACTTGAGATGAGATCTTCCAGGACGATGAAACCATACTGGCGAAAGAATTCGTGGTCGAAATGGTTGAGTATGGGCATAAACTAAACGTTTCACATTTCCTTTAGCGCGGTTCTTATATTCAACCACGCATGGTTCAAAATAAACAACTCTGGCAGTGTATTGCTCTTATCAGGTCCGTATGTTGAAGTTTAGGGAAGCTTTTGTGTATGCTATCCGCAAAGAACGCCACGTTGGGGATTGTTCAGGATCTACTGCCATTTTCGAATAACGAGTAGGATAATATGGATAAGGATGAGGTACGCTCCAATTTGACCGGTCCGTTGTCGTCGATAATGACGCCTTTTACGCAAGACGGGAGCATCGATGAAGACGGTTTACGCACCTATATCGATCGCAGTATCGAAGGGGGCAGCCGCAGCATGATTTTGACGGCTGGGGACAGTCAGTATTTCTGTCTCTCGGACCAGGAAATCGCCGAGGTCACCCGAATTACGGTGGATCACACGGCCGGCCGTGCCATGGTTATTTCAGCTGACCGCTACTACGGGACGGAGCGGGCGATTGAATTTGCCCGGTATTCCAAAGAAATCGGGGTGGATCTTTATATGGCGTTGCCGCCGACGTGGGGTGGGTGTACTGCCGAAGATCTGGCCCAGCATTTTGTCGAATTGGGAGCCATCATGCCGGTGATGGTGGTGACGGCCATGTTTACGGGGAAGAGCGACGCTTTTGCTCTGGAAACATTGCGCATCATGCTTGATCGGTCGGACCGGGTGATGGCGATTAAGGATGACCGCGGTGTGCCGTTTGCGCAGCAGATGGGTATGGAATGTCATGATCGCTGTGCAATTTTCGCTGGTGGTACGAAGCTATTGCATTTGGGGATGGTGCCGTTCGGTGTCGATGGCTATATGTCGATGTACCAATCGTTCAATTCGGAGATCACGGATCGCTATTGGCAGGCAGTGCGGTCAGGTGATTTTAAGACGGCCAGTCAGATCTGCCATCAATACGATGTAGCGCTGCTCGATCATCTGACAACCTACGATGGAGGGTGGAACGTAGCGGCCCATGGCCTGCTCGAAGTGTATGGAATTGCCGAGCGCTGGAAGCGTAAGCCCTACACGTCATTGGACCCGGCTGGGATGGAACGACTGCGGGATTTTCTGAAAGGACTAGGGGTGCTGTGAGCAGGGCAAAACGCCTGCGCGTATGTCCTGATAGATCCTTGCAGAATGGTTTTCGAAGACTGATGGGTAGAAGTAGAAGTAGTTATAGATTGTTATTCTGTTAGCTAGTATCGATCCAGAAACAAGAGTCACGGTCGATTACCTTTTTATATCAACGAGCCAAAATGATGAGAATCGCGGTTGGGGTCGGAGATCTTTCCGACATGACACTGAAGCGGTTGGCGCAGGTGGGCGTGGATTGCGTTGACGTTTACGTTGCCGCCGACGTGCCTGGCGTCAGAGAGCAGGGTTACCCTGATCTGGACGCTCTTTTAAAAATCACCACCAGGATCCGATCGTGGGGACTGGGGGTGAACCGCTGCAGCCTGCCGGCGGTAACGGAAAGGTTTTTGACTGATCAGGAAGGTGGCGAAGAAGAGGTGGAACGGGCGGTGCAGGCTTTGCGTGTATACGCTGAGGCAGGCTTTCCGATTATCCGACCCGTGCTCATGGGGGATCAGTTCAATCATCTGGCCCGTTTCACAGAGTCCGTGCATCGAGGCGGCTACAAGACCCGGGGGCTGAGCATGAACCAGCCGGCCGGTTACGATTTCTCCGATGAAAAGGCACAGAAGCATTTGTGGTGGCCCCAGGTTATGGGTACCCAACATCCATCACAGGAGCAGCTGGCGGATTGGTGGACCCATTTCTGTCGGTTCTACGAACGCCTTGTGCCCGAAGCAGAGGCCTGCGGTGTACGGCTGGCCATGCATCCCAGCGACATTCCTTTGCCCGACACTCCGTTCGGCACCCTCGGCTATCACCGCATTATCGACGCTTTTCCAAACAGCTGTGTCGGTTACCTGTATTGTTGCGGTACCCGCGCCGAAGCTGGCGGTTTTCCTCTTGTCCTCAACGAGATTCACAACTACGGACGAAAAGGACGGATCTTTATGATCCATCTGCGCAACCCGCGCGGCAGCTTTCCGACAACGGGCGCTTTTGAGGAATCCCTGCTCGATGACGGCGATGGTGATATGTTTACTATCCTCAAGGCTCTGAAAGCAGTGGGATTCGATGGCTGTGTTAATCCGGATCATTTTTACCCTCTGGAGGGAGACAGCGAAGCGGCGGAGCAAGGCCTGTCGTATGCGGTCGGTTATATCAAAGGATTGCTCGCGGCACTTGATGTCGAGTAAGGTCCGTACCTCATAATGATTACTACAACTTTACTGAGAAAAGGAGCACTGACAACGTGATGAGACGGGTAGCGAAACCGGAAGGTCCGTTCAATATCATCATCGAAGAGGTAGCAAAGCCGGAGCTGTCACCACAGGAGATTTTGGTGAGATCCGAACGCACGTTGATCAGTCGAGGCTCGGAGATCTGGAGTCGCTACATCTTAGAGGAGGCCATTGACCCGGCTATCATGGGCTACTCGCAGGCCGGCGTTGTGGCTGAGATTGGGGATGAGGTAACTGGTGTTGAGGTGGGTGATCGGGTCGCGACGTTGAGACCCCACGCCGAGTTTGTCGTCGTGGATACGCAGCGGCATGCCAAAGACATGGTTGCTATCCCCGACGATGTCTCCGCTGAGGCGGCGACGTTCTGGCCACTGGCGACGTCTGCTGTTAGATGGATGAAGGCAACGAAGGTTCACAAGGGGCAGACCATGGTCGTTTTGGGCCAGGGCCTGGTCGGCTGCATTTGTATGCAGATTGCCAAGAGAGTGCACGGTGCCCACATCATCGCCGTGGACGCGCTGCCACTGCGCTGCGAGCTTGCTGAGAAACTGGGCGCTGACGAGGTCATTGATGTTTCTGTGGAGGATCCGGTCGAGGCCGTGAACAAATTGACCGAGGACGAAGGTGCCGACTACGTCATCGAAGCGGTCGGCGGTCGCGCTGGAGCGGCGGCGTTCCTACAGGCACAGGATATGGTGAAGCGGGGTGGGCTTATTCAGGTGCTAGGATTGTATGAAGACGAGCCGCTGCCGCTGGATTCGTCGAAGATTCAGGGCAAGCGCCTTCTCGGGGGCATGATAGACGTTGATGTCGAGACGGTCATTGAAGCAGGAGAGCAGGCGATGGGTCACTTGCGAGCGGGTGTTGTCGCCACGGAAGAGATGGTCACGCACCGAATGCCGTTCACCGAAGCGGCTGCTGCTTTTGATCTGCTTTACAACAAACTGGGTGAAACCCTGGCGGTGACTCTTGAGTGGGACCAGGAAAGTGCGAGCTGACGCTGAAAGCGCAAGCTTTTTTGAAACGTTAGCGGTGTTCTTCTTCCGTCCGGTCGATGAACTGGCCCGCGTCACGCAACGCCTGGACCGCGGTGTCGCGATCTTCTAAGGGGAGGTGTACCGGCTGGTTACCCGCCAAGTGCGATTGGTACATTGCGATCACCAATTCGAGCGAGCGTCGGCCGACTCTTCCATCAGAAGACGTTAGTTCACCGTTTCCCTTAAGAGCGGAGATCACCTCTTCGAGCGCCAACACGTACGTTGATACCGGCGCTGGATGATCCACCTCGACTTCCTGCAATGTGCTCCACTGAAAGCCGCTGTCTGGTTCGTAATCGTCTTGGACCGGTTGCATCAGTCTGACTTTCTCACATGCCATGTGAATAACCCCGTTGTCACCACGTAACTGGAAATCAGTGTCAGTGTAGTTGGTGAGCTCAGCGGAGTGCATCATCCCGGTGACACCGCCCTTGAATTTCATGAAGGCGGCACCGAAGTCTTCGACCGGCCAGGGTCGCATGCGCTGCTCAGCGAGGCCACAAACCCATTCCACTTCACCGGCGAACCTGTCCATCATGTCAAAATAGTGAGTAAAGTCATGGAGCAGCGGTCCCTCGTTCTCGCTGCGCCACCACGGCGCCGGCTTGCCGCCGTCCCAGTAACACAAAATGTGTTTGAGCTCGCCGATGGCACCGTTCTGAACCAGTTGCGAGGCCAACGTCCATTCTGCATTCCAGCGACGATTGTGATTCATCTGCAATAACGTCTCTGTTTGTGCGCAGGCATCTATCATGCGATCGCACTCCGACAGGGTAAGGGCCATCGGCTTTTCGCAAATGATGGCCTTGACCGAAGGCGCTGCCGCGCAGGCCAGCACCATGTCGCAATGAAGTTCTGGATGAGTGGTGATTATGCAAATATCTGGTTGTACCTCGTTCAACATCTGATCGTAGTCGTGGTAGAGGGATTCGACGCCGAAGCGTCGGCCGAAATCCTCGAGTTTGTCACGGCCGCGATTGACACCCGCGACGAGCCTACCCGATGGCACCTGCTGAATGGCCTCGGCGTGATTGTCAGGAAGGTCTCCAAAGTTGAATTGATACCCGACGCGGCCGGTGCCGATCAGGGCGATTCGATAGTCACTGGAATGAGTTGCGGGGGCCATTGCCGGCACTTGTCAGACGTGATAGATGTAGAGGTCGCGGTTTGCGAGTGGAAGGTCAACCCAGCCGCCGCCACGACGGTGGCTCTCGGCGATAGCAAACAGGGCTTCCGTTGTGTGATGAGCGACATCGATGTTGTTGAAACTGGGCCGTGCCGATTCATAGGCATCGACGATGTCCTCAAGACAAGCCTTCACCGAACTGTTCGGTGCGGGCAATGGTATGGGGATTTCTGCGTACTCGTCCCACTCTCCTTTGCGCAACTGAATGCCCGTGCCATTGTTGAGGGTGCGAATGCATCCCTCGGTGCCGATGACCTCAGCTTCCATCTCCCAGCCATACGACGGCACCGACCAGGCTTCGACACCGTTGGCAAACTTCAACTGAAAGGTGGCAAAGGGATCTTTCGGCAGTTGCTCTCCCTGAATCTTGTCATCCGGGGGTACGAGATCACCGCGGACCGAGAGAATCTTCGGGTCGCCAAGCAGACTGGAGGCCAGATCAATGGAGTGGATATGGCCATGCATGAGAGTTGAACGGCAGAACAGGATGACGGATCTGGGTTCGCCAATTGTTCCGGCGGTGATAGCGTTTCCGATTGCGCGGAAGCCGCTGTTGAAGCGCTTGAAGACCCCGGTATTGACAACCGTACCGTTACGTCGGCAGGTGTCGCGTAACTGATCGGCTTTTGTCATCGAGCAGGCCATCGCCTTTTCGAGGTAGAGCATGGGGATCTTCGCTTCGGAAACGGCCGTTCCCATATCAGCGTGAGCATCGCCGCGGTAATCGGCATCAGGTGCTGTGTTAATCCGTTTCGGCAGACCTCCAGAAGGGACACAGACCGCGACCAGATCGAGCTGTTCGTTTGCCAGCATCTCTTCGTAGTCCGGATAGGTGGAACTAACCGCCCATTTCTGCGAAAAAGCGGTGCATTTTTCACGATCCGGATCGCAGCCGGCGACCACGTCCAAGTGCGGGCAAGCGGAACTGGCTGAGGCGATGGAGTCCGGAACGTCGGGATGCCGGCCCTCGTCGATGGTGCTGCCCATTCGTCCTAAGCCTATGATGCCAACGCGATACGGTCGATCAGTTTTCATGGCGGGACAAACTGACAAGAGCCCAGATGGATGTCAACCTGAGCGGAGATCAATGGGTTTCGACAACAAACCCATCGCCGCTACAATCAGGCCATATAACGATGGACTCATGCTCATGTGCTCTCTGGGTGCTTTTGTGTTTTAAAACACAAATCTGATTTAGAAAAAGGGTTAGGTTTACGCTGTTTTCGGGCTCTATGGGAACCGTTTCAGGTGATCTTGAGTTTCAACAGCAGGTTCCCCGTTTTCGTAGATTCTTAACCTATTACACTGTTGCGACCGATAACTAGAATCTAGGGTAGATATGGTTTTTAAATCGTATGGGTATTAAGAAACAACCATTTAACTACACATCAGGTTTGGGAATAGTTGTGGCGTGCTTAGTCGGGGCGATCTATTCTGTCGTTCCTGTATATGCCTGGCATCCGATAGTCGAACCAAAGTCTGTAACGATTAATGAGGACAATTCTGTGACGATCATTTTGAGCGGTCGACGAGATTTGGAATTTCAAGATCAGACCCACAATGAGGATGATCCTGGGGACACTTTGATCTTCGCTATTTTGAATCAACCCACCCATGGTACTGTCACATTAAGTGATTCGATTGTCACCTACGTACCAAATCTCAACTTCAATGGAACGGACAGCTTCACCTACCGGGCGAAGGACAACCCCGATCCACATGAATGGGATTGGTCTGATCCAGCTACAGTGTCAATTACGGTGAATGCAGTCAATGATGCGCCGACTCT
>CAYNZV010000133.1:0-9240 GCA_964401715.1 uncultured Gemmatimonadaceae bacterium
CACCGCGTTTCCTACTGCCCCGACCTTCACAACCCCCCTCTTGTTCCATCGCTTGCCCCAAGCGGTTGTAGTCTCTGTCCGTAGTTCCCGGATTAGGAGGACATTCGTGGTCAATGATCGTCTCCAGTAAACCATCCGGTCGACGGATGGTTGCTTGAATCGTTATCTCGGGCCGGTAGGGAACCTTAAGATGAAATTCGCACCAGTGCGCGAGAGTCAATCGCAGATAAGGAACACCGAGTAGTAACACCATGCCATTCCGGTCGACGATCTGCGACATCGGGCTTCCCGGTCTCCATGGGGAGTCGATCTTGTTGTGGGTCAAATCATCTGCCATTGGTCCGATGGCAGAAACACTGTGCCACGGATGATGACTGCGTAGAGCATCCGGCCGCACCCGTGCGGCCTCGGTGATAGCACCCACGTACGATGGAGTGTTGGAGACATCGAAGACGAAGCCGTTATACCTAGCTACTACCTCGTCAGTAAAGGTCGGAACCACCAAGGTGCCTTCGTTACCCAGAGCCTGTAGCAACGCTTCCATCACTGTCTCTGCCCCGCCTTCGACGGTACCGAGGCTACTCAAGGAGCTGTGCACCATGAGCAGCCCTCCTTCCGGGACTCCCAGTCGTTGGAGATCTGCAACCAGGTCAGACTGCTTCAAAGCACTCATGTCATACAGAGGCGATGTTTTCGACGCCCAGTTCGTCCAAACGCTCGATCATCTGTCGAACTGTGGCTTCGCCGCAACCTGCAAAGTTGGGGCCGTAGAACGGATTGACTTCGTCTTTTCGGTGATCACTGACGCACTGACGCACGAATTCCTCTTGAAAAACGTCGCCACGCACATCGGGAACGAAACCAAAGAAGAGCGCTCGTCGCGCGTTGCCGTCTTTGCGTTTAAATGCCGAGTGCCACAATCGAGTATCCCAAATGACCACATCCCCAGGCATCGTGTGCAGTGAGACCACACCGGGGACCTGGTCCGGTTGCAGCCGCAGCCGCGGCCGGCTACGATCGAAATAACCGAAGCTGCGAAACAGGTTGTCGCTGCTGACCGGCAGATGGGTACCGGGAAGCAGATTGAGCGATCCCTGCTTCGTTGTCATTTCGTCCAAATAGGTTGTCACCTTAATGGTTCCACGAAGCCGTCCTGGAAGGCCGTCGGTGTGCCATGGTGTATCGTCTCGGTTCGACCAGACGTCGCTTCCTATCAAGATTCCCGGAGCCCCCCAGAGAGACCGCATCGCTTCGTTGATCTTCGGGTGGGCAATAAAGCGCGCAAACACCGGATCCTGTTCTTCCACGTTATTCTTTTTGCGCGTACCCGCGGTGTCGAAATAGTCGTAACGGGGTGCATCAACCATTACCCGTTCATACGCCGCTTCCAGCTCTGCAGTTTCCGCTGACGTTAAACATGCCTTCATTACGACATAACCGAATGCTTGATAGCCGGAAATTTCATCTTTGCTGAGCATGGTAACTCCTGGGCAGGAAGCTGGTTGAATGCAGTCTTGCTTGAGGGGATATTCTACCAACAATCAAGTGAGGGCAAAAGCCAACACCAATACAGGTTAAAAAGACGCAATGTCTTACAGGAGACAACAAATGCCAAATCCCAATGTGGAACCGCTTGCTCAGGAATACGTGGTCGCAGCCCGCGTCCCGGATCCCAAAATGTATTTCATTCACGACCCGAACATGACTCGGTTGGATGACGGCAGCCTGTTGATCGCGGCGGCCCAATGGGGGCGCCAGCGGCCAGACATCGAACGGTTCATCCGCATTCTGCGCAGCGAGGACGAGGGACAGACGTGGGAAGAGTTCCCATCGCTTCCGTTCGACGAAGCCACGCCGTTCGTGCTCGATGGGCAACTGCTGATGTTTGTGCAACGCGCCAGTCACCGCGATTTCAACCTGGTCTCCAGCAACGACGGGGGGAAAACCTGGTCTGCACCTGTGTGCGTTCTGGAAGGTCCCTTCTGGAACATCTCGACACCGATGGTCGAGCGCCCGGACACCTTGTACTGGGCGATGGATTACGACACCGACGAGGAACTGAACGAACGCAGCCGCAACAGCATGGTGATGGTGAAACACGACCGCAGCGGCTCGCCGTTGGATCCCGAATCATGGAGCCATTCCAACTTCGTGCCGCGGCCGGAGCTACCCGAGTCTCTCAATGGCAGCCATTTCCCGCCAGGACAAAGCCCGCAGATCTCGCGGGATCCAAGTTGCGTGTTCGGATGGGTGGAGCCGAACACCGTGGAAGTGAACGGCCGCATCCACGTCTTCAACCGCTGCACCATCGACGACTACTCCAGCACCGGCATCGCCGGCGCGCTGGAGTACGACCCGGAAGAAAACCGCCTCGAGTTCAAACAGTTCGTATCGTGGCCGGGCGGGCAGTGCAAGTTCTACGTCATCCACGACCAACCGAACGCCATGTACTGGCTGTTCGCCAACCTGGCCACCAACTCCCACGACCGGTTGGGATGGGGCGAGCGCATGCGAGAATCAGGATTCATGGGAGGTCCCGGGAACGAACGCCGCTGGCTATTCCTGTACTACAGCATCGACTGCCTCAACTGGTTCCCGGCCGGCTGCGTGGCACGGTGGCCCGAACATGTGAAACGGAGCTTCATGTATCCCAGCCCCGTAGTTGTCGGGGACGACATCATCATGTTATCGCGCACCAGCCACAATGCCGGGAATCAGCACGACGCCGACCTCTGCACCATCCACCGGATCCGCAATTTCCGCAGTCTGGCCATGGATCTCCACGGCGGCGGTTTGCACCGTTAGATGGAATCGCAATCTTCGGGTTGGGATACCGGGCGCTGGCTTCCAGCAGGGATCAGTTGCTCTCCAGCCAGTAGGAGTAAAGACTGGCGTTTCGCAGCACAAAACGCAATCGCACTTCTGCGCCCTGCGAAGCTTCGAGACCGCCGGACAACCAGGAGACCTCGGCGCGCAGTTGGTCGCCGGTTATCGGTTGGGACTCCAACACAACTCCGCCCTCGTCTCCCAGTACCTGCACCGCGAGCTCGCCGCCTGCCGCGTCCACGTTGACGAGCAGGCGGTCGCCCACTGCCGCAAAGGATTCGGTGGTCAGCGTGCCTTCCGTGTCCGCTGCATCAAGGGAAATGAAACCGTCCTTTCGCAAGACGGCCAGATGTATCGCACCCTGATCGCGATACCGCAGACTGGTCAGGGCGTAGGATCGTATTCCGTTGTAGAAGAACCACAACTCGTCCTCGCGCTCCACCGGACCCGCCGGATTGCTGAGACAGAGCGTGTCGTACGCACCGCAGTGCATCGGTGAAGGCGTCAAAAACGGCTGACGTTCACCCAGGCGTTGCCAGTCATGCAGGTTCCGACTGGTCATCAGCTGAATGTGCCAGACGCCGGTCCAATCGCCCGAGTCGTCGACGTATTTCTGTATCTGGGGCGGCAGGCCCATGGCGGCGAAACCAGCCCACCCTTTGGGAACCTGGGCGGCGCGGTAGTACATCATCGGCATACCGATGTAGACGCCTTCGTAGCTGAAAATCCCCAGGTTGTACACCTGGGTGTTGTAGGTCTCGGGATCGTTGAATTCGGGATCTCGCAGGTGAGAATCGGCCAGCTGTGCTTCGATGACTTGGCGACCGATCCGTTGGTCTTCTTCGTCGGCGTGAAAGATGAGCTCTGCGGGTGTCCAGGTTGCGAAGTCCGAGCTGGTGCACAGATATGCGGAACGACCGTGCGGTCCTTCGTGTTTGACCTTCAGGATGAACAGCTGGTTTTCCTGATCGAACCACAAGCTGTACGTGTCTTGGCTGGGAATGGGATCTATCTCGTCGAGTCCCTCCCAATCAATGCCGTTCGGAGAGACCGCGAAAAGGATACCAGGTTGTGCGTAGGTGGCGTTTTTGTATCGCCGCGAAGGATCGGGATCCGTCGGATCGTAGACCACACAGTGCGGGCCGTAGGTTTCACCGCGATAGTTGAACGCGACATAATGGTTGTTGCGCGACCCGCGGTACTCCGCGCGCCCCAATGACGGTTTGTACCAGTTGAGGAGATCGGCACTCTCGAAACAACCCCTTCCTGTCACTCCGCTGGGCACCGAGCACCACAGCTGCCAGCACTCGCGCTCGTGGTTCCAAAGGGGAACGCTGTTGGTCTGTATCGAGTGCTGTTCGAGACCTGAGAGTCCGGGGTCGACACGGATTACCGGACCTTTTTTGGCGGGTTGGTGCAACGTCCGGATCAAGTTTTCCAGAACGCTGACGCCCACGTCGTCTACGAAGAGCTGTCGTTGGCCGGGGCGCACCTCAAATCTTGTTGATGGCGTGCTCATATCCGGCTAGTCCCGCCCCAACGTCCAGCGCGGCTCGACCTCGGGATTGGCGCACCAGGGCGGCCATCTTTTCTGGGAAAGCGCTATCAGGCAATCGATGGAATGGTTCCGCACCAGGTCGTAGGATTCGTCCGAGATGCCGGCGATGTGCGGCGTTACCACCACATTATCGAACCTCAACAGCGGATTTTCCGCTGGAGTTGGCTCCTGCTCCAAGACGTCCAACGCGGCGGCCGCAATCCATCCTTCTTCGAGCGCTTGCACCAACGATAGTTCATCGATCACCTTGCCGCGCGCCGTATTGATCAGCACCGATTTCGGCTTACACATCCGCAGTTCCCGCTCTCCGATGAGGTGGTAAGTTTCGTCTGTCAGGGGAGTGTGTAGAGACACATAGTCACTGGTTTGTAGCAGCTCGTCAAGACCGACCGGTTTAACACCGTGCGCGGCCATCACCTCTTCCCCAACCACTGGATCGCAGGCGAGGACCTTCATTTCGAGACCACTCAACTTCTTCGCCACTAGCTGACCAATGTTGCCAAAACCTACCAACCCTAGTGTCCTACCAAAAACGTGCCAGTCCGGCGAAGCCAGCTTTCGATCCCATGTCCCCTTGCGCACGAATCGATCCTGAACGGCAATCCGGCGAATAGTGGCGAAGAGCAGACCAACGGTATGCTCGGCCACTGCGTGGGCGTGAGCCATTGGGGTATGAGCGACGACGATTCCCAGTTTCGTAGCTTCGTTGACGGGGATGTTGTCAGTGCCTGCGCCGCTGCGCAATACAGCGCCACAGTTGTCCAACTGCCTGAGTACTTCGGCGGTGACCACCCGGCCCCCCCCACCGACGAATACGACATCCGCGTCGCCGGCCGCTGAAAGCACCTGTTCGGGCTGGTCGCACTCTTGGTGGTTCAACTCCACGTTGTGGTCAGTCAGTCTCTGGAGCATCTCCGGTTCAAAAGGAGGTAGATCCATAGCTACCAGGGCTACTTTGAATGGCTTTATTGTTGCGGGCATGATTCAGCTCTCCTTGCGCACGGCACCCATATCGTCCAGCACCTGCTTCGACATCTTGCACACCATCGTATACGCTGGATCAAACATGTTGCCCATGGCATATTCTACTGCCTCCCCCATGAGCACGTGGGCTTCCCGTGTGGTCAAGCCGTAGTCCTCCTCCAGAAATCGGATCATCTCTGTGGAAGCGTGCTCGACGCACTGATCCAAGGGGCGCGCATTGCCCACTGCCATGATATGGGTTTCATCTTCCGCCCGTGGCCAGCATATATGTTTGCCTTTCATCAAGCGCACGGTGAACGTTACATCGAACGAAATCTCGATACCGGTTCCAATGATCTCACCATCTCCCTGTAAAGCGTGGCCATCGCCAACGTGGAAAAGCGCCCCCTCCACCGCTACCGGGAAATAGACGGTCGTACCTTTGACAAATCCATTAAAATCCATATTGCCGCCATGACTCGAAGAGGTAGCGGTACTGATCGCTTGCCCGCCGGAAGGTGCGACACCAAAACACCCCGAATGCGGATTCAGTGGCAGGCTCAAGTTAGCCAACAACCCACTCACATCTTTGGGGCGGGCGGTCTGATGGTCTAAATCGATCTGCCAGATCAGCCGCTCCAAGTCGTCGTTGAACTGGGGAACATATCCTGGCTCGAGCACATTTGGCGCAATGCACCCCGCCGTGTGCCCCCAGTCGCGGTTAGGCATTAAGTGATCGAATGTAACCGCGAGGGTGTCACCCGAATCTGCACCCTTTATGTAGAACGGCCCGGTCTGAGGGTTGCCCCCTGGGGTTACCATTTCGCCGTTGGAATCTCGACCGGAGGCATCCACCGTCGTGGTAGATACAACGTCTCCGTCGGAAATGGTAAGTACCGGCTCATGTGAACCGATAGTAGTGTGGTAATGATCAGGCTTGAATTTGTGGTGGGACACGTAAACGTCCTCTGTATAGTGTGAAATCCGAGTGCTGGCGTGCATAACGCAACACCATTAAGTCTATTGCGACGGGCGTTGGAACTGAACCTTGGTAAAATCGTTGCCGAAACGAATCTTGTCAGAAATCTCCGCAGTCCACTTGTCCCCTCGAATATTGCCCTCCCAGTCTGATGCGACGTACGAACGTGCGGTTGGCAGCTTCAAGCCGTCGACTTCGGCGTATTTCACCACCATCAGGAGGGGCTGCGACATGCCGAAATCCATCACCGTGAAGAGAAACTGATCGATCAGATGGGTCACCGGATTAACATAGAGCACATAGGTATCCTGCGCATCTCCGACCCCTTCCTCGAAGAAAACCTCAACAACATCGTATTCTACACCGTTCACTACGCGTGATGGCAATCTCTTATAGTTGATACCCGGGTCTAGAAGCTTGAACATCATGGTGAACCAGTAGAAATTGGTCTTGCGCATGAAATCGTTGATCTTGTTCAGATTCGGATCATCGATGAGTGAGCCATTGAGGGTCGCCCACGACTCGGAACCATCGAACCCCTGCACGAGCTCACCTTCGAGCTGCGGGGCGACAAACGCTTCGCGAGTTAGATATTTCGCCCAAGACAACTCACCGTCGAATATGTAGCGCTCGAGCGATACGTCCTTCTTGCCATCGGGCTGTAGATAGGTGTATTCGTACTCAACGTCTTCAAGGGCACGCAGGCGTTCCGTGCCACCAACGGCTTCCACCATGAATTTGACCAACGTTCGTGCATCTCTCTCTGCCTCGACGGGTACGGCCACCTGACAGAGACCAATCGTGAGTATCAGAGCTGTCAGCGAGCAGCCGATTGGGGCAACCATCTACTTAGGTCGCTGCTAATCCTTGAATCCGGCCTCTTTGTGGGCACCATCGCAGTATGGTTTGTTTTTGGAAGCACCGCAGCGACAGAGTGTGTAATGGTTCTTAGATACCGGCTTTTCGTCGTCGTTAAGCTCGATACCCCCACGCACGTGCAGCGGGCCGTCTTTCGAAACGAAGATCTCAGGTTCGGAGAAAAACTCGTCTTGTAGCTTGCCGTCGATCATGTATGCCAACGACCCGGACGGACATTGGCGAATGGTGTCGATAACCTTCTGCTTCTCCTCCTTGTCCGGCTCGGAGATACGCTCATCGCCGTCCCATTTAAAAAACGCCGAGGGCGCACCATTTACACAGGCGCCAGCATGGGAACAGACCCCAATGTTGTCGATCACGGCAAATTCTTTGCCCTCGAAGGTTTTCGTGTCATAGGTCTCGGTTCGCTCTTTGGCTCCGGTAAAGCCGATTTTCGAGTGGGCGCCGTCACAGAACGGCTTGTTCTCGGACGCCCCGCAGCGACACAAAGCGATAACATCTTTAGCCATTTCGATCGGCTGGTTGTTTGCATTTTTGAGCTTCTTGAGATTCTTGACCAGAAATGGTCCGGTTTCAGGAACATCGATGGTGGGATTTTCATCGCTCACGATTCTTCTCCTTGGTTTCTCGTCTGACTAACTCCGTTGTCACTTTGAATGAACATTATAACCGGAAAGTATTATCGGACTCAAGTTTGCCGCAGACAATCCGTTTCCATGCCCTCGAACTGGTTGTCCTGGATCGTGGCATTCTCTGCTTCCGCACTTACGCGGACACCGATGCGTTGTTTCCCATCGCCCGAATCGACGAGTCGATTCGCCATTATCTTCAAATCATGGGTACCGCCGCGCACGTCGATACCTACACCGTCGCTGTCCGCCCCATTGTCGCGAATCAGGTTCTTCTCGAGTATACAACGATGGGCCCCGCGGAACGGCCCCTCCCGATCGGTGCAGACAATTCCAGCCTGACCGTTGTTTTCGATAGTGCAGCCAACGACATGGTTGTCTGTGTCACGATCACCTATGTAGATGCCCACGTCCGAGTTGCCAGAACACGCACAACCTTCTACCAGACCAAAATGTACGCCGCGACAAAAAAAGATGCCCCGCCGGTTGCCTTGGGAAACGCAATTACGAAAAACCGGGCGCTGGGCACCACTGCCAGGGTGATATCCGTAATTGGCGTTGTTTTCCGAACGGCAACCCTCGAAACGAAAGCCGTGACACACCTGAAAGCTTATACCGTCGCCATTGTAGTTGCGGGCAATCACGTTCTCAAAGAGAAAATTACTACAGTAGCTAGTGAAGATGCCGGCGGAGAAGTTCCCATCGATGTATTCGTTGGTCTCCTTGCTGCCATCTACAACCAGATTCGCGACTTTGACATCGCGCACATCACTGGCGGTCAATAATGGAAAGGTGGTGGATACAACGGCTCCATTCTCCGGACCGATGCCGGAACCAAGACGGCGATCCAAGGTAAGGCGGTTGCCTTTCTGTTCGACGATGGTATGTTGACGATTGTCGCGACTGGGGTAGCGCTGCTCCCCCCACTGTAGCATTACTCCGTCACCCACGCGAAAGAGGGACCCATCCTCGACCTCTACCTCGGTCTCGAACCACTCGGAAAGACGTGCAAAATGACTTGTCGACACTGCTGCTTTTCTTAAGACCGTAGTTTCCCCTGAGCCCTCCAACGAAACTTTGGCGTGTAAGTAGATAGAATTTCGCAGCGTAAACTCACCTGGCAACAGCTTGAGGATACCACCGCCAAAACGGACAAGATATTCGATGCCCGCTTGTAGTATCTTGTCGTCATCGCCACGCAAGTCGCCGTCATTGGGACCCACCGAAAGCTGCATAGTCCCGCTGCAAGAGCTGGTGCGGTTGTTCCTAGGGTCAATCGACACGCGTTAGCCTCGGGAATCGAGATCAGGCCAAGTCGACCAGCACGATCTCGTGCAAGCCAACTTCGGGTACGACGATCTGCTTGCCGTCCGAACTAGGTTCCAGCGTTTGGCCCCGAAGTGGCA
>CAYNZV010000134.1:0-8873 GCA_964401715.1 uncultured Gemmatimonadaceae bacterium
CCGATGATCAGGCGCGCGCCGCGTGCCCTGGCGATGGCGCAGCCGTAGAGGCCAAGAAGCCCCAATCCCTGGATCACCACGGCGTCACCCATACCGATGCCGCCAGCTTCGGTCATCGCGATCATGGATGCGACACCACAATTGATGGGCGTAGCCTCTTCGTCGCTCAAG
Organism: uncultured Gemmatimonadaceae bacterium; assembly: GCA_964401715.1. Taxonomy (GTDB): domain Bacteria; phylum Latescibacterota; class UBA2968; order UBA8231; family UBA8231; genus CAYNZV01. Next base: position 172 of record CAYNZV010000134.1, read on the forward strand.
CTCTCAGGTAGACGAACAATACCCGTTCCGGGAAGAACGTAACAATATTCGGCGAACCCACCCGTTAGGTGTGGTGGCAGGTCGGCCTGATCATGACCGTACTTGCGGAGGCTCGTGCACTTGTGGGGCATGTCGAGAACACTGCAATAGTAACATTCGCCGCAGAAGAAGAACTCGGTCCAGGTGATGCGGTCCCCCTCGCGAAGTTTTTGGTCACGGAGGTCACGGTCGATTCCAGAGCCGATGGCGTCGATGACGCCGATGATCTCATGGCCCAGGATAGACGGGCAGTGGTTATTCCGCTTGCCTTCCCAGGTGTGAATATCGGAACGGCAGATGGTGGACATGGAAACCTTGACTAGCACCTCGCCAGCCTCTGGCCGCCGCATCGGATACTCGCGCATCACAAAAGGCTTCTTTGCACCCTCAAATACCGCCGCTCTCGCGGTCCGCACCATGGTCTGCCTCCTTCCATCCAGTTTTCCTGCCAGCCGCGAGACGAGTGGTCAGGCCACCGTCCCATTTAAAGCATAGTCGAATATGTTCTTGTTGCGTAGTGTTTCCGACGACGCCCTTGCGGCGTAAGCCGCGCTTAAGGGCGCTGATAGGATGAACGGCATCCGCCTTTCGCTGGGCTCTCATGGGAGCCCAGGCGATACCCTTGCAACGCCGAAAGGTCATGGTAATCCTCGGACGACCCGACGACGGTGCCCACGTCGCCAATCAAGACCACGTCGGACCCCCGATCTGGGGGCAGTTCGAACGCCGCGCAGGCGGACGCCCAGTGATGATCGAGATGTTGTTCGGTGTGGTAAAGCTAGGGACGACACACTCGGCGATGGCGTTGAACCCCTCCTTCATAAACCGTGCGATATTGGGAATGATCCCATCCCGGAGACAATTATCGAAATAGCGCGGGTCGCCGCCGTCGATACAGACCGCGACTACCGGCTGCGACGGCCACCTGTAGCTAATCCCGTTCACCTCGACAGTCTGTCCGTTCCTTTCAATCAACTTGGCACTCCCTGCGGTGGGGTAGTTACATTCGAGTCGCTAGCGATCTTCCTCCCTGTCAGGGCCTGCCATATAAATCAAATTGTTAGCCAGAAATGGTTAACCCTTTGAGCCTATACGGTGCCCATATGGTATCCAAATGACAGGGCTTGAGCCCCCAGATCGAGACTTTGACTGGGTTTTTCTTAAACGATACGGTTTAAGGTCGGGTTGGCGAGACAAAGCCCCACTTTTCCCATTTCACAATATTTCTGCTACGATCGCGGAACGAAAAAACTACTTACCCTTCTTTCAAGGGACTTAGAACTGCTGGCGGGGATGATCTTCGTACTGTGTAAGAACGGCATCATCTACAACGAAGATTGGAATGCAACGCCGGAGAACCTGGCGGCGTGATGCAACATCCTGCATCACGCCACATTCTTGATCGACAAAGGTTAAGATGGTATCCGCGTGCTTTGCGCCGGCGGCGTAAAGACGAAAGGAAGGTGCTATGAACCTGACCGCCCTGATTCTGGTTCTTGTCTCGGCAGGGCTTCATCCTTTACGGGAATTTTTCATAAGGGGCAGTTCGACCACGGAAGGCGCTAAGAGCGGTTTGACCCCGGAAGGTATCGTCTTTGCAGTAATTATCTATTATGTAATATTTTCAGGTGTCCACCTGGTAGTCTTTGGTATTAATCCGTTGTCGGCAATTGCGGTTTGGCCTCTGGCGTTGGTCTCAGGACTTGGAATTATCTCCTATCATCTCGGCATATTGCGTACTCTCCGTCACGGCGATTTTTCAATCTATTATCCCATAACCCGTTCCTCACCACTTTTCGTCGTTATTGTAGGATTTTTTCTCCTGGGCCACCAATATACCCTCACGCTAATATTGGGTTTCGCCTTGGTGCTCGTTGGTGCTTTTCTTTTGCAATACAGGCCGGGTGCCGGGTTTTTCACTCAGCCCCGGACACTAGCCGCAGCGATTTTTGTCATGTGCGCCCATGGCGTAATCACCCTAGCCGATGCAGAAGCTATGAAAAGCGTCGAACCTGTGGCATTTCTATTTTTTCAATACGTTTTTTTGATCCCTGCCATGGCTATCCTCTTAATCATTACTCGGCCTACTGGCAGGACGATCTATCGCCATCTTTTCATTGATTGGGTTCATGCGCCGTTCAAAACATTTATCTTAGGTATCACGTCCTATGCCTCTTACTACCTCATTCTTTTGGCCTTTCAGATGGGCGCAAACGTTGCTGCAGTCGCCTCTGTACGGCAGATTTCGATACCGTTGTCTGTAATTCTGGGGGGGTTAATTCTCAAGGAGGCCCGGATGTCAAAGCGGCTTGGCTGGTCTTTACTGCTCGCCGCCGGTGTCATTCTCATTATCTTCTCCAAGTAGTGAGAGAGATGGCGATAGTGACCCAATGGCATCGATAGCCAAGCTGTCAAATATCAGAGGAAATTGCCCCACAGTTGAGGTTCAGTAGAAACGAAGAACGACGACCCTGCCCCTCTTAAGGAAAGGGGAAGTCAAGATATACTGAGGCTATCCTTGTCAGGAGGTAAATTCACCGGGCAACTCACCCCGCTCCAACCGCGGATTAATTTCCGATTGGATCAACTCCGGTAGGTCACGTGCGCCAGGAACTAAAAAATGAGCGCCGGCATTCTTCAGCGTTTGTTCATCGTGGGCGCCGGTCTCAAAAATTCCAACCGTCCAGGCCCCTGAGCTAACCCCTTCTTGAACCCCAGCGGTAATGTCATCAGCCTTTACCACAGCCGCCGGTGGGTACACGTTGGCTTTGTACATGCAGTCGTAAACGAGGAACGGCGTTGGCCGGCCTCGAACGTTTTCGGAGTCGGCGATGACGTCAAAACGAATGCCTAAATCCTTCTCTAATTTAGTGTAGATGGCGTTGTAGGCCTCGACGGGATAACCCGTGTCACAGCCGACCAGAATACCCTCAGCCTGCAGCGCAGCGATGGCTTCTTTAACACCCTCGAACGGTTTTATTAGGTCTTCGGTCACCGCCACTTCGGCCATTGTTGGGCGAAACATATCGAACATTTCGTCTAAATCTTTATCCGACCAGTCCCGACCATGAGCCTTGCGAAATTGCTCGCGCACATGATCGAAATCTAAGATATCTGCCAGATGCTCCTTTTTGAATTTACCCATTGGCTTGCGTATGGTCTCCCAATCGAGTTTCATTCCGAACTTTTCAAACATCATCTCAAACACAATCACTGGCCCCTTAACCGCCAGGCCGTCATCCTCTGGATAAAGATGGCTCAGATCCTGCGGTCCGTCGCAGACCGTTCCGGCAATATCAAGAATTGCCAATTTAATTTTCCCCGTGTACCTAGCCATTTTCCCTCCCCTTTGCTGAGTATTTTTTATCCAAAATCGTATGAAATTCTAATTGTGGTTCTAAGAGCCCACTCTCTCAATGTGGGGTCAGATGATCTTTTTCCTAAGGTAAAGGCAAAGCCGATCGATGACGGTGATCATAAGGATCATCAGGATGACCGATGTGGTCGCCTTTTCGAACTCGTACATGCTGATGTCCCAGAACAGCGTGACCCCCAGACCGCCAGCGCCTACGAAGCCCAGAATTGTGGCCTGTCGCGTATTGTGATCCCAGTAGTAGAGACAGAACGTGAGATAAAGCGGAAGCACTTGGGGCCATGCACCGTAAAGGAACACCTTCCAGGACCTGGCGCCGACCGCACGCATGGCCTCCAGGGGCCCGGGATCAACCGCTTCCACCGCCTCGGCGACAAGTTTACTCTGCACCCCAACGGCAAAAACAATGAGGGCAAGCACTCCGGGCATGGGCCCAAGCCCGACAGCCACCACGAATAGAAGCGCCCAGATGATCTCCGAGACGCCCCGAAAGACATTCAGCACCAGGCGCACGGGATGATAGATGATCGGATGAGACAAGTTGGCAGAGCCTAGGAAACCTACAGGAATAGCCAGTGCCGACCCGATAATGGTGGCCAGAACCCCGATGTACACCGTCTCCAGAGCGGGTTTCAAAAGGTTCTGGTAGTCTTCCAGGCTGGGCGGGAACATGTGCTGCAGTATGTCCCACATAGCCGGCATTCCTTCGGCGATAGTGATCGGGTTGACCCCCGTTCCTACGAAACTCCACCAATAGATGGCTATCACCAGGATCGCGATGAGCATTCGTTTCGCAGTGAAACGCGCCGGCATCTTGGGTATCGCAAGCTGAGCCTGGGTTTCCAGTTCCCGAGCCATTTTAAATCACCTTCCTCCTCAGGTACGCGCTAGTACGATCAATGATCGTCAAAATAATGACGATAGCAATTAGGCAGGTGACGGCTTCTTGATACTCAAAGTCCTGGATTGCATGCGTCAGGGTCAGTCCGATGCCGCCGGCTCCTACCAGCCCCAAAATCGTTGCTGCCCGATTGTTGAATTCCCAGTACAATAATATGATGGACATATAGTTCGGGAGAACGCTCGGCATGATCCCGAACATGATTACTTTGAACCGATTAGCACCCGCCGCCTGCATCGCCTCAATAGGCCCTGGGTCGACGGCTTCGATCGTCTCGTAGAAGAACTTCCCCATACTGCCCGTGGAGTGGAGGATCAGAGCCAAGGTACCGGGCAAGGCACCCAGCCCAACCGCGGAGACCAACAGCATGGCCCAGAGGAGCTCGGGGACCGTCCTCAGCGTGTGCAGCACAAGCCTGACGACATTACCGAGAACGGGATCAGGTGCAATGTTAGTGGCAGTAAGCCATGCAAGTGGGATTGCAATGAATATGGGGACAGTTGTCCCGAGCAGCGCCATTTGAAGCGTCTCGATCAACGGTCCGCCCAAATTCTCGATAATCTCCAGGTCTGGTGGGAACATCCGTGCCAAAAGATTATTGATGTGGTGCCAGCCTCTCACCAGCTCTGGCAGATTGAAGTTGGTTTCCCAGGCGGACCAAAGTCCCGCGATCGCGATCAACGTTAAAATCAATAACAGGTTGAAGCGGCTCCTTGTTCGGAGCGCAATGGCCTCGCCAATCTTGGCACTGGCCCTGGCGTCAATCATCCTGGGTGCCTATGACCTTGTCATCGACAATCTTGAATACTTTATCGATGATGTCGTCGCTCAGGGATTCGGGAGGGCCGTCGAAAGCGACCTGACCATCGGACAATCCAATGATCCGCGAGGCATACTGCTTGGCTAGATCCAGATGATGCAAACTCATGACGACGGTGATTTTGTCCTTGGTTGCAATATCCGAGACCAGCCCCATGATGGTGTGCTGCATCTTCATGTCAAGGCTCGCGACCGGCTCATCCGCGAGAATGATCTTGGGGTTCTGCACCAGCATACGGGCAATGGCTACACGCTGCTGTTGTCCGCCGCTCAGAGTATCTGAGCGCCTATTATATAGCTCGTCGTCGTGGAGCCCAGCCCTATGCAGCGCATGAATAGCGGCTTCGTGGTCCGCTCGCGTGAAGCTGTAGGTCAAGGCACGGAGAAAACTAAGGCTGTGCAGACGGCCACACATTACGTTGCTCAGCACGGTCATCCTGTTGACGAGATTGAAGCTCTGGAAAATCATACCAACCTGGGACCTGAGCCCCAGCAGTTTAGACGTCGAGAGATCGCCTACGTTCTCGCCTTCAATGATAACTTCACCCGAAGTCGGCTTGACCATATAGTTGAGGCACCGGAGAAACGTGGATTTGCCCACGCCGCTGGGCCCGAAAATCACCGTAAACTCGCCCTTCGCTATAGTCAGGGAAATATCCCTAATGGCGTCAACTTTCCCATCATAGGTCTTGGTCAGTTCGTTGACGGTGATCATCGACGATTCGGCATCTTTTGTTACTTCCGACACAACCCCTCCCTTGGTTTTTTGATATTAACCGATGAGCTACGCGTTGGCACGTGGTTGTGTATTACACCACTACCGTCAAGACACCCAACATATGGAAAATCGCGGAGCGTGGCCGATGGTTCTTAAAACCATCGGCCGCTCAGGCTAAAAAGCCTTACTCCTGCTCGTTATTTCTTTTTCTTAGCGGCTTTCTTCAACCTAGCAGCTAGTTTCTTCATCTGGACAAGGTCTGCGTAAAACGCGTGATTGGTCCGAATGAATTTTTCTGTCGCTCCCCAGAACCTCAATTTATCGATGGCTGAGAACGGGAGTGATACGAGCGCCGCGGTAATCTTTTCAATATTTTCTTTGCCCAATTCGCCGCGGCCGACCATGGGCGTGCCCGGAACCTTCTGACAACCCAGGACACGAAGATCCGGACTGTCAATCCGATCATTCGGCTCATCCCACTTCGAGAATTTAAGAAGACCCCGCTCCTTCCAACGCGAGAAGTAGACGTCGCCAACTGCACCAGCATCCACCTTATTATTCTTCACAGCAAGGTAAACGGAATCGTGCTTGCCCGCGTATATGAGCGAAGCGAAGAACTTTTCAGGGTTGATCCCATTCTTGTTCAGGTAGAAGCGTGGGCCAACGCCGCCCGAAGTAGAGGTGGGCGAAACAAAAGCGAATTTCTTGCCCTTCAGATCCTGCAGAGTTTTGATGCCACTGTCGGGGCGTGTGATGATGCACGACTTGTAGTAAGTGCGGCCCTGCAGTTTCGCCACCGCCATGGGCACAACGTTCATTCCCTTGTTATAGGCCGCGACGTAAGTGCCGCCTCCCAAATATGCGACGTCGATTTTACCAGCCTCCATAGCCTCGATCAGGGCATTGTAGCTCTGAGACACGAAGATCGTTGTGGGGAGATTCAAAGCCTTGCCTACGTGGTCTGCGACCCCCTGAAACTGCCTAACCATCTCTACGGCGTCTTCCGTTGGCAAAAGACCAAAACGGAGTTTATCGAACTTTTCCGCTGCCAGAGCCCCCGTGCTGACGAAGGCCAACAAAGGCAAAAGAAGCGATATGCGCAACACTTTAGTTAACGATTTCATAATGATACCTCCCAAAGGCTTACAAGTAGTAGCTCCAAAACCCGCACCACACAAAAAGGACTGAAACCCACAACCACTAATATTATGTGCGATTTTTCTAACTGTGGACGGCAAATACGGGCGTTGTCAAGCAGTGAACACATCGAAATAATCTAACCCTTACATCTACTCTATCAATTTTAAAACGTCGTAGGAACGTTCGTGTCGTTATATCTGAAACGACGAGTTTTAGGAACCACATCTACTTTTACTTGCACTTGCACTCGTAGCAGTCGAATGCATCCTGTATTTATCGTCTTTAATCTAAAGGTGGATCTAGTCTGACCTGGCCACTTCGCACCCTGTTAACCATCTTATCACACGGAAAGATTGCAGTGGGCAAAAACCCGTATTATCCGCAATTATTCGATCCACAGCAGATCAACTTTACCGGGCGTGATTGCTATGTGGCTGGCACTCCTTTCGGAGCAATCCAGCGCTTCTTTTGAAGCAATAACGGTGAAGCGCCTGTTCCCTTCCGCAATAGCCCTGCCCCGCTCTTTATCTCATTTTTACTTCCTGCAGGTACTTGTCGGCGCCCCCGTGCATAGGCACCTGGATCCCTTCATTGACCATCACCTCCTTCGTCAGATGCTCGAAAGCTGGGTCCAGCGCCTTAAACTCATCGAAGTTCTCGAACACGGCCTTGATCACTTCATAAATCACATTGGGTTCGATGAACAACGAACTCATGAGCGTCGCAACAGCACCGAAAGTCTTGGTATCGTTTGGAGTTCCGAGGTACGTCTCACCGGGGATGGTGGTGGCAACATAATAATGACTGTCAGCGACCAACTTATCTACCGCCGGCCCTGACACGTCGACAAGAACAACTTCACAGAAAAAGCTTGCTTCCCGGATATAGGGATTTGGATTGGCCTCAGCGAATACGATGGCATCCACCCTGTTCTCGCAAAGCTCCGCTGAGGCATTTAACCTGCTGTCGGCGACCCCGCCGGTTGCATTGCCATGGGGATCCAATTCCGAAATCTCCGAGAATGTGGAGGTATCCCACCCCAACTCGGTCATCAACACATTCATTGCGTCGCGCTGGGGCGAACCCGGGTTGCCGATATTCACCCGCTTACCCTTTAGATCCATGATGTTCTTGATACCCGAACCGGCGCGGGCGACCACAGTTAACGGCTCGGGATGCATGGTGAAAATGGCCCGCAGTGTGTCGTTCGCGCCATCGGCGTAGGCGAGGTTCAGCCACCGTGACTGAGCGATGCCCACGGTTAGTTTTCCAGGCCCGTCCGACCGGCGGATATTTTTGATGTTGAAAGCAGATCCGCTCGTGTTCTCCGTCAAACACGTAATGCCATGCTTTTCGGTGCCCTTATTGACAAAGCGGCAGATGCCGGTGCCGGCCGAATGATACGGGCTCTTCACGTTACCGGAGCCGATAATGATTTTTTGTTTTCCGTCGGCCGAAGCGGCCACGTCCTTAACATCTGATTCACGAAGGGGCTTTTCCTTTTTAACTCCCTCGACAATCACCTCTGAATCAGGAGCGATCCCATAAACGCCCACTGTGATGCCAACTACAAAACCGACAATTCCAGCATAAATTGCGTTACGCATGAATTAATGTCCCCCCTATCTAAAGCATTTAATTACGAGCCAAAAACAGTATTGCTAGAACTCCCGAACCCCGGACTCACCTTTACTCAAAACCAGTCAAAAACT
>CAYNZV010000135.1:0-3769 GCA_964401715.1 uncultured Gemmatimonadaceae bacterium
CGTTCCCAAAAGGGCTTTGCTACTCGTTTTCATATCTTAACTCCTCATTTTCGGCGTGTCCGCAGCCGTGAATCCGAATCGGTTATTTCGGATCTCAGAAGCTCCATGGGCTTGGAAAATGCCGGGATGTCGTTTTCCACGAACGCTGCCCTCTTCAGCTGGCGCGTCCGTTTGAAACCGACTCATCGACGAAGCAGCCCAAACTGCGCTGGTTGGTGATGATGCCGCGGTTCTGCAGCCACGCGTCCGTACGGGATACCGTGTTCGGGTTCACCTTTTCGCTGCTCGCCAGTTCACGGGCCGCTGGCACTTTAGAGGCTGGTTGCCACGGTTGAAAAGGACATTCTCCATGATGTAATCGGCAATTTGCAGGTAGATCAAATTTTTGCTCTGGATATACATCAGTTGCTCTCCGTGTCTGCAAGTCGAAAATAAGCGATTACCCACAACCACGGTCCGAACAGGAGATAAGTGAAAACCGTGCCAAGCCGAGCTGAGGAGTCAGAAGTCAGCCAGGTGCCCGGGTCAATATGCAGCTGGAGCTCCTTCAAAGCATCGAAACTCACGCCTTGGAAGAAGTCGTAGAATACGATGCGAAAGATGAACACAGCGATTATGGAGAAGCTGATCTGCACGACCACCACGGAAATTATGGTTTTGAAGATCGAGGACTTCCTGAACCAGACAGAGCCTAGGAAGAAAACGGAATGAATTAGAGGGTAGACGACGATCAAGCGTCCGATCTCCTGGGTGAATGGATCGTAAATGTCAAAGGAGCTGTCCCAGACCAGGTGACCAATTGCGGCACCTAACAAAGAGGTTATCCAGTAAAGCGAGATTGCAGCGAGCGGGAAGGCCACTAAGGTCAGCGCCAGGCGCGCCCCCAACTTCTCGAGGGTGGACGCTGGAACCAACAAGAATGCGGCTCGACGAACAGGATCGCCAAGTTCTACGAAACTGTAGCTAACGAGAATCAATCCTCCCAGATAGATAATGCTCGGAAGAAAAATTTTGTGCGGCTGCCAACTCCCGGACGTTGGCGCCAAAACGACGAGCGCGAATAAGACGGTGCCGTAAACAGCCACAATGGCAACAGACAAAGGGTTCCGATACTGGACGAGGTCGACGCGGAGTAGTCTGATCCAACGGATCAGCTGGAAATGTTGTTGAAAGGGATATCCAGCGGCAGCAGGTGTTGTGCTCATCATTTCACCTCTGCGATGCGCGCGTTGAGGCCGTCTTCGTTGCTTATTGCTGTGTTGAACAATACCTCGAGATCGAATTGCTCCTGCGATCCACTATGGTTTGCTGTCACTACCGTGTGACCGGAGATCCCTTCTTCGCTGTAGATTGCATCGGCCGGTGGAACGTCCACACCCGTCTCAATGCGTATGGACCTGGATAACTGGTCGAGTCCAGCATTCAGCACAATGCGGCCACCGTCAATGATCATGACCGGATCGATGAGACTCTCCATGTCACGCACCTGGTGGGTCGAGATTACGAACGTGCGCTGGTTGTTAAGTCCGCCCGCCACCAGGCGACGAAACTGCCTTTTGGCGGGGATGTCGAGACCATTGGTTGGTTCATCCAGCAGTACTAGCCGACAATTGGTGGCGATGGCAAATGCTAGCATCGTCTTTTTCTTCTGGCCATAACTCATCTTCGCTAGATTGCTGCTGCTATCGACCTGAAACTCGGTCAGGTACTTCTGGAAAGCACCGTTATCGAAGCGGGGATAAAAGACACTCCACACCGATTGGTATTGCTGGACGGTGAGTGCCGGAGTATTGAACTCCTCCGGCACTAGAAAGATGTCTTCGAGTACATCCGAATAACGTTTCCGGGATTCTCTGCCAAAGACGGTAACCGTGCCGGCCCAGGGCTTCAGCAGCCCGGTGATGATTTTCAGCAGGGTGGTTTTGCCGGCACCATTCTTTCCCAGTAGACCGTATATGGTGTTCGGCTTCAGGGTGAGATTCAATTGGTCGAACAAGCTGGTCCTGCCATACCCGAAGTCGAGCTTCTCGATAGAGGCCATTTACCTTCTCCATATTTCAGTGATCTACAGAACTACTTAGATGGTGCACTGGGCATATAGTGCATTGTACGAAAATGTCAACGCTCGATGGATATTTGTGAGCACTGTAGCTGTTATGGACGCGACCACCTATACCCTATATAATGGCCATCTACGCAGGTTAGGATGATTACTGGAAAGGATATACTCTGATGCGCGAACCACTTACCATCGGCGATCGCCGCGAGTTATTCGCCGACCGCGAAGTCATTGAAGAGCTTGAGGGTGCGCAGTTCGTGTTGCATCGACCGCAGCCTCAGGAAGTAGCCATCAAATGTGATGATCTCTGGGAAGCGACCGCCCCCGGGTATTCGACGGTGTATCAGGATGAGGGTCGTTACCGGCTTTATTATCGCGCAATGCCGGAGGGCGGAACGGAAGATGCGGATGACCGCCAAGTTACCTGCTACGCAGAATCGGATGACGGTATCAACTGGCAGAAACCAACCCTCAATCTCATAGAGCACAACGGATCTTCGGCAAACAACATCGTGTACAAAGGCGTAATCTCTCACAATCTCACGCCTTTCAAGGACGACCATCCTGACTGCCGCGAGGACCACCGTTATAAGGCCGTCGGCGGGGTGCGAGAGAAAAGTGATGGACTGTGGGCGTTGACGTCTCCAGATGGGATTCATTGGCAGAAGCTGGGAAACGAGCCGCTCAGCTTCCCGGGGAATTTCGACTCCCAGAATCTGATTTTCTGGGATGCGAACAGCGGAGTCTATCGTGCCTACTGGAGAGCACATCGCCGAGACGATCCGAAAGTTCCCGAAGGGCGCGATGTCCGAACCTCTGTTTCGGAGGATTTTGTCCGCTGGAGTGAACCAGAGTGGCTGGACTACGAGCCTAACCGTAGCGGCACTGCTGAACGGGATCAAACCGATGATCCTACCGGCGATCACCATCAGTTTTATTGCAACGGCGTACTATCCTACAATCGGGCGCCGCATCTCGTGTTGGGCTTTCCACATAGATATGTGGACAGGGGATGGACCGCCTCGACCGATGTGCTTCCGGACAGGGAACGCCGTCAGAAACTGGCGGATCTGAACGTCAAAGGAGGGCGGCCGACACGGGAGGGCACGGTGGTGACCGACGTGTTGTTCATGGCCAGCAGAGACGGCAAGAGATTCTTCGTCTGGCCGCAGGCGTTTATCCGCCCCGGGATCCAGCGATCAGGCAGCTGGTACTACGGTGATACCTGGAACGCCTGGGGGTTGGTGGAGACTGCGTCGAGATATGCCAGTGCACCACCCGAGTTATCGTTCTATATCAGCGAAGCGGACGACCGGGCCGGGCCGGGCCGGCTGCGTCGCTACACCTTGCGATTGGATGGATTCGGTTCGATCTATGCGCCGCTATCTGGAGGATCTGCAGTGACTCGAACGTTGGTATTCGAAGGCCGCCAATTGCAGATTAATTTCTCCACTTCTGCCGGTGGCAGGGCGCGGATCGAAATCCAAGACGATCAGGGCCAATCGATCCCCGGTTTTTCCCTAGATGATTGCCATCTTCAGTACGGCGATCAAGTCGATCGCGTGGTGACGTGGAAAGAAGGCGCCGACGTCGGCAACCTGGCCAATCGTCCGGTGCGCTTGAAGTTCGAGTTAAAGGATGCCGATATCTTCGGGTTTCAGTTTCTCGATGCGGATTGACTGGTTGCGTTCAGCTTGCCCAAAGCCAGCG
>CAYNZV010000135.1:3869-5198 GCA_964401715.1 uncultured Gemmatimonadaceae bacterium
TATCACCGGGATACCCGCTGGGACCTACGTAGTCGTCTATTCTTACATCGGATACCGGGATCAGCGTGACACGGTAACGGTCGCTGCGCAGGAGAAGCTGCGGCGCGACGTTACCATGCGTCCGGAATCAATAATTGCGGAAGAGGCAGTGGTGACTGCCGATCGAACCGAACAAGAGCGCACGACCCAACCCAGTCTCTTGCCGCTCAAAGTAGAACAGTTGCGACAGATGCCTGCGGTGGGCGAGGCAGACCTGTTGCGCAGTCTTCAACTACTTCCCGGTATCCAGTCGGCCTCAGACATCAGCAGCGGACTCTACATCCGTGGTGGCGGACCGGATCAGACCCGCATAATGCTGGATAAGATGCCTCTCTACAATCCCTCCCACGCCTTCGGTTTCTTTTCCACTTTCAATCCAGATGCCATCAAAGACGTACAGCTTTACAAAGGTGCGTATCCTGCAAACTACGGCGGCAACTTGGGGGCCGTTTTGGACGTCGGACATCGGGAAGGCAACCGGCAAAAGTTCCACGCTCACGGTGGTGTCAGCCTGGTGGCGGCACGACTCATGCTTGAGGGGCCCGTGGGAACCGGGTCTTGGATGGTCTCCAGTCGCCGCACCTATCTGGATCCGGTGCTGGCCGCAGTGCGCTCGCAGGGCGTAGCTGTTCCCGACTACTACTTCTACGATCTCAACGGACGGATCAGCCAGCGTTGGGGAGACGCTGACACCTTCGTGTTTAGCACGTATATGGGCCAGGACGATCTGGATTTCGACATAGATGCCAATTCAGAGTTCGGCATCAGATGGGGTAACCGTGCGTTCTCGGCGCGATGGACGCGAATCTTTACGCCTACTCTGTTCGGGAGTTTGCTCGCGGGAGGGTCCGCATATGAGAGTAAGATCGGAGCTCGCATATTCGACACTCCGGCCACCTTCGAAAACAATGTTCGCGATCTTTCCGTAAAAATCGATCTGAACTACTTCGCCAGCAATTCCCACAACCTGTCCACCGGTTTCATACTCAAGGACTATACCTTCGATTTCTCCGAGTTGTTCAATCAGCTGGAACAACTGGATCTGCGACAACGTTCATTGTTGATGGCGCTCTACATCCAGGATGAATGGCAGCTGCACCAACGCACTCATCTGCGCCTTGGTGCCCGCGCAAGCTACTTCGACGAAGGTGACCGCCTCGATCTGCTGCCACGAATTGCTCTCAGCCATAGTCTTCGAACCGGTTTGCGCTTAAAACTGGGCGGTGGCAGTTACCGGCAGTACCTGCAGTTGATAACTACCGAGGGTTTCAGTGGCAGCGATTTCTGGGT
>CAYNZV010000135.1:5298-8836 GCA_964401715.1 uncultured Gemmatimonadaceae bacterium
TGGTTGTCCTCGACAATAACGTCGCCGTCGATCAGGCGAGCCGGAGATCGGAAGATCTATTCAAGACCGGCGGGACGGGATACTCGACGGGGATAGAGTTTTTTGTGCAGCGCCGACGGGGTCGTCTTACTGGATGGGCGGGTTATGCCCTAGGTTGGACGAAACGGAGTTTTTTCGAACTGAACGAAGGCCGTCCTTTTCCTCCCAAGTATGATCGACGACACGACCTTTCGTTTGTTACTTCCTACCGTTTTAGTTCTTGGGTGCTCGGCGTAAATTTCGTTGCTGCTACCGGCCAGGCATTCACCCCCGCTGCCGCTCGCTACACGCTGCGATCGCCAAGCACGGGTGTAATCGACGATTATGTGCTTCCGGCGGACCGCAACAGCGCGCGACTGTTGCCGTATCATCGGCTCGACATGAGTGTGAAAAGACAGCTGGAACTGTGGGGCAGCGAATCGGAGGTCTACCTGCAGGTCTTCAATCTATACAGCCGTCGCAACGAGTGGTTCGTGCAGTACGGCGCCGAGAACCCGGACACCAAACCGGAGATTATCAAAATGTTGCCGATCATCCCAACCTTGGGTCTCAACTTTAAATTCTGATGAAGATGCTGAAATGGATTAGCGCAGTCGTTGGTTGTGCCTCGCTACTGTCCTGTTCTGCAGAACGCAGTGAAGACAGCCTTTTTGGGCCCGCCGAGGAAAACACCTTGGTAGTCGACGCAGTGTTGCTGGTGGACAAACCATTACCTGACCTCTTTGTGCGCCGGACCTTGAATCCGGGGACAGCCTATGCTCGCGAAGATGCCGCGGTTCCGAATGCGATTGTTTCGGTCTATCAGGGCGAGCGTGACTTCCGCTACAGTCCCGACCCAGATTCCGCCGGCCGCTATCTACCGCCTGGAGATGCTCCTGTTGTTGAATCGCACACGGAATACAGCTTGCAGGTTCAGGTAGGCAACCGCTTCGTTCGCGCGCGCACCACGACGCCCCCGCGCATCAAAATAGATAAGATTGTGTTGCTCGACGAAAACACCCTCGAGGTTCGCCGTCGGCTGCGATCCTTCGAAGAACTGGGAGAGCAGGTCTACAGCGAAAAAGAGAATCGGCTGAGCTACACAGATGGATTACTGGAAGCCTGGGTGACGCCATTGAACGTTCCAGCCTATCAATTGGCAATTTTCAGCCTGGATGCAGATTCAGATTTCGTGCTGGAAGCGGATTTTCTGGAAGCGGACGATTATGAGGAGTTCGAAAGGTATGGCAACTCGCCGCCTTTGGAATTTGATCAGGGAAAGGTACGGCTTCCCTGGTTCGCTATTGTGTTCGGTGGTCGCCATCTGATCCGAATCTACGCGCTGGACGACAACTGGTACGATTATGTCCGCACCACCAGTGCTGATGAGAGAGGTGAAGGCTTCTTCGGGGGGCTGATCGGTGACAGCTTCGAACGACCAGTTTTCAACCTTGATGGCGGTATAGGATTGTTTGTCTCCGCTTCGGTGGATTCACTTGGGGTCTTTGTATTGCCGGCGTTGGAAAACCAGGATTGAGAGTTTCTAGCGGATCGGCCAGGAGGCTTTTGTAACATATTCGTCGCTTTTCAGTATTATCAATGTATAGGTTTGGGTTATGGTTCCGGTTTCGACGGGAGTCTCCGATCGCATTTCCCCAATGCCCTAAACGGCTGATTCTATCTTCAGTGCTATGCTTCCAGAATAATGATGCCACCACCTGAAACCGTCTCTTTAGATCCAGGTGGGGCCGCGACACGGGACTTGGGTTTCTTCGAGCGTTACCTCAGCGTCTGGGTGATTTTGTGCATCATCGTTGGCGTCATTCTGGGGAAACTGTGGCCCGGCGCAGCAACCTTTCTTGACAGCCTGACGTTTGATGCGGGCGATGCTCCTGTCGTTTCCATTCCTATCGCCGTCTGCTTGTTCTTCATGATGTACCCCATAATGGTGAAGATTGACTTTTCCGAGGTGGTCAAGGCGAGCACGAACGTCAAGCCGGTTATCCTGACGCTATTGGTGAACTGGGCGGTGAAGCCGTTCATGATGTACGCGATCGCAGCGTTTTTCCTCGGGACAGTATTTTACAGCTTTATCGGACCAGATGCCGTTGATCACGTGAAGATGCCGTTGGGATTGGATCTGCCGATCGGTGCATACCACGGAGCCGGCAAGGTAATCCTGGCAGATGGCACAAAGGTTCTCGCGATCCCGCTTTGGCGCAGCTATCTGGCCGGTTGCATCCTTTTGGGCACTGCGCCGTGCACGGCGATGGTGTTGGTATGGGGATACCTCGCTAGAGGAAATGACGGTCACACCTTGGTCATGGTTGCTATCAACTCGCTCACCATTCTGGTGTTGTATGGGGTCTTGGGAGGGTATCTGCTTGGAGTCGGGCAGTTACCGGTTCCTTGGCAAGCCTTGCTACTATCTATAGGGGTTTACGTGGCTTTGCCGCTGGTTGCCGGTTACCTGTCGCGCAGATGGCTCTTAGCTGCGAAAGGTCAAACCTGGTTTAACGAGCGTTTTATCCACTTGCTTACGCCTGTTACCATTATCTCCCTGCTCACCACACTCATTCTGCTGTTCTCGTTCAAGGGCGATGTCATCCTGAGCAATCCATTGACGATTTTGTGGATTTCGGTTCCGCTGTTTATACAGACCTGCACGATCTTCGCGGTCACTTATCTGCTGGCACGGATATTGCGCTTTAGCTTCGAGAACGCCGCGCCCTCGGCGATGATCGGTGCTTCCAATCATTTTGAGGTGGCGATTGCCACCGCGGCGATGTTGTTCGGATTATCTTCTGGTGCCGCGTTGGCGACGGTGGTGGGTGTGTTGATCGAAGTTCCAGTGATGTTGATGCTGGTTAGAATATGCCAGCGCACCAAAGGTTGGTTTGTTGCGGAGGGTGTGTAAGGCAACGGATGATGATTGGGTGTGGCCTCAGGCCGCCAGTGCTCTCTCTACTGCCGGCATGACCTCGTCGGCAAACAGACCCAAGCTGTGCAACCAGGCATCGCGATCGTCCCAGTCGTGAGCAACTAAAATCAGGGTGCCGAACGGTCCGATATCTTCACGTAGCTTTAGGATCTTGCGGGTCACCTCTTCTGGATCGCCAGCGATCACCACCTCATCCATAAAATAGTCCAAGTTGCAGCTCTCGTCGGACATCCCTTCCCTCGGTTTCCACATGTTCAAACCGGTAGGCGAGGTGCGCTCGGTGAGGTCGAGGATGTATTGGATGCAGGATCCCAATGAGTTGTTACGCGCTCGTTTTCGCGCCTCTTCCATCGTGTCGGCAACCAGTATGTTGCGCGAAACGCTCCAACAGGAAGGGTCGGCATCGCGGTCCGCCGCTCGGGCTCCTCTTTGGTAGGTCTTCCATTGATCCGCCAACACGTCGGTGTGAATCATGTGATGGCTGATCGGGCGAAAGCCGCTGGCGGCCGCCGCCTCGAGACCTTTGGAAGCACGGCTTATGCTGGGTACGTAGACCGGCGGGTGGGGCTGTTGAAGCGG
>CAYNZV010000136.1:0-8606 GCA_964401715.1 uncultured Gemmatimonadaceae bacterium
ATCCAATATCGCCTTGGGTTTCTTCCCGGTCGCCCCTTCTTTCCAATCTAGAACCGTCTTACCCATTCCCGTAGTCGACACTCCAGCAGGACAAACGCAGTTGACCGTGACGCCAGCGTGGGCCAACTCGCCGGCGATCGACTTGGTCAATCCCACAACTCCGAACTTAGCAGCTGTGTAAGCGGTGATGGTGGGCCAGCCGAGCTTCGACGCATCGGAGCCAATATTCACGATCCGCCCCCGGCGACCGCTTTCACGTAACAGCGGAGCCGCCGCCTGACAGCATAGAAACACCCCCTTAAGATCGACAGCAATTACTCGATCCCAATTCTCCTCTTTTACCGCATCCAATGGGGCGAAATCGATCACTCCAGCGGAGTTCACCAGAGCATCGAGTCCATCAAACTCACGACCACATGCAGCCACGGCCCTCTGGACAGAGGTTTTGGAGGTTACATCAAGCTCCAGAGTCAGAACCCGATCGGAGGCGAGCTCTGCTTCTACCTTTTTGAGTTGGGCCGGATCGATATCACCGATGGCAACCTGTGCGCCCTGCGCCAACAGAGCTTTGGTAGTCGCCAAACCAAAACCATTGCCCCCCCCAGTTACGAGAGCTTTGCGAGCAGCGGATTCAGACATATCCCGTTTCCTTTTGCATACCTTGAGCTTAATGTTTCAATATCAGTCGATTCAGCTATCGAAATAATATTTCTCCACCGCACTGTCCAGAACAGTGACTCCCAACCCGGGTGCGTCGCGCACCGTCAGATAGCCGTCTTGCTGCACCCACGGATCGGATACCAGCTCGTGCTGCATCGGCGACTCATGCGGTTTGAAATCCATAGATGCCGCGTGGGTCGAATTGGCCATTAGGTGAACGCTGGCGGCGGTGTTCAGGGCGCTGCTCCAAGTGTGGGCGCTCCACTCGAGATTTTCTGCTTCGACCAGCTTGATTACGTGTCGGCAACCGGTAATACCGTGGCAGCGACCGGGATCCATCTGGATCACGTCGACGCCGTTGGATTGTATGAGGCGACGATAGCTCTCTACGTTCCACTCATCCTCACCGGTGCCGACGTTGGTGCAAACGGCAGCGCGTAGTCGAGTGTGTCCCTCTAGGTCGCTGGGATAAAGCGGCTGTTCGATCCAGCGCAGATCGTACGGTTCTAGATCGCGAAAACGCTGAATCGCCGTAGGCACATCCCAGATGTTCCAGACTCCCGGCGTATCCACCACCAACTCGACATCCTCACCGATCAGCTCGCGCACCTGACGCACGATGTCGACATCTTTTTTGCGGTCCAAACCGAAAACCGCTTCCGGCTTCATGCCCCATCCCGCTTTGACGATCTGGTATCCTTCGTCCATCATGAAACGGAATTCGTCGAGCGTCCAGCTGTAGTCCTCCATGTCGAAGATGATGGACGCCATGGCGAGGACGCGATCGTGAATCTGACCACCCAGTAGATTGCAAATCGGCAGGTTCAACAGCTTTCCTTTCAGGTCCCAAAGCGCCATATCCACAGCACTTACGGCGAAAGCCGCAATTCCTTCGGGACCGTACCACCATATGCGCTCGAGCATCTTGTTCCACAAATGTTCGACCTCGAGCGCTGACTCGCCCACCAGTAACGGAGCGTACCCCTGTTCCACAATGATCTTAGTCGCCAACGAGGACTCGCGAAACTGGGAGATACACTCGCCCCATCCGATGGTTCCGTCTTCCGCTTCCACGCGCGCCAAGGTTATGTAACGCTCGATCCCTTTATAGTGGGGTTCGGGATAAGCCAGCGGAAAAGCTTGGATGCTCTTGATCTTCATCAGAACCCTCCTAAGTGATGGGTCTAAACGAGTCTGCAATGAGGCAGGGAAAGGTCCGCGACCGTCAAGAAGCCAGGATTGGCATGAACGACCCGCGGGATGCAGCTGGCCAGCATGCCAGCCGTTCCCAGTTGCGGATTGCAGCCGGGGAGGAGGCGCAATTGTACCGGGTTCGCACCTTCGATCTCAATAGCATCCTCCGCTTGGAGGTTAAATGCCTTGAGATCCACGTTAGCGATGAATTCGGCCGTAATCCAAGTCAAGCCATCGACGAAACCGGTTACCCGTTGGGTGAATCCAGCGGTTTGTCCTGGATTAATCGCCAGCTCTTTGCCCGCTATAACGCAGTCGGCAAGATGGGGTTCGAACTGCTTTTCGATCTGGCCCAGATCTCGTCCTAAACTGTTCGCGGCTAAATGAAAACTTTGCGGGAACCCGATGTGTCCCCGGATCCTTCCGTCGGCAACCCCTACCTCGAATTCATCCCGCGAATAACCCACACCCAGACGTCGCTGGACCGTCTCGCTGAACCCGGAGACATCCACGACCCTGCGGAACGAGATCTTCTCCACGTCCCAACAAATGCCGCTGGCGGTCAAAAACAAGGCGTCGAAAATGAAACCTGGATTGAGGCCGACACCCAGAACAGTGACACCCCTTCGACGCGCAGCAGCATCGATCTCGTTGCTCAGGTTCGGATCTGTAGACCAAGGGAAAGCAGCCTCTTCGGCGGTGGTGATCACGTTCAGGCCGCGAGCGATACCGGCCCGGATGTCGATTGCCACTTCACGCAGAAAGGAGGTGGTGGCGACGAGCAACAGGTCTGCTTTCTGGTTCAGAGCCTGCTCTCGCTCGTTGCTGATTGTCACGCCGACAGGAGCGATACCGGCGTGTGTTCCCAAATCTTCACCGGCGTGATGGGGATTGCAGGATAAAGCGCCAACGATGCGTATTCCGGGTCGGCTTTGCAGCAGACGGGTTAGGTTCTTGGCGACACCGCCCGTGCCCGAAAAGATGATCCGAATATCTGACATTCCGTTTGTTACCGGCGTCCCGTTTTCCAGATACTGTTTTCCTCACGGGGTAGTTATGAATATCCAATGGCACCAAGCTTGTCAATTGAGTCTGCAGCAGTGTAATTCATTCTAATTCAGCGTCGAGCACGTGGTGTTCGACAAGCCAATCCTCCAGCGGACCGTTCTTTCCCCAGGTTCCCTGGGGGTTTAAGAGGGACCGGCGGATGGGATCGCAACTATCGATCAGGTGCTCGACGGTCATTTCTCCACGCGGTCGCATCCAGCGGTAGCTGTAGCCAAGGAAAATCACCTTCCGCGTTTTTGTTGACCGGTTGGGACTAGCCGCGTGCCATAATCTGCGGTCGAATATGACGGCTGTGCCAGGAGATAGCTCCAGGGCCTCGGATGATGGATAGCAACCTTCGACCGGATCCGTCGGCAGCTTGTTGGTCAGATGGCTGCCGGGCATGACCATGAAGTTCGCACTCCCTGGATCGCGCGTATCGGTGAGGAAGAACGCCACCTTTAACGATATCCGCGGCCTAGGGTCGGTCTCCAAATCCGGATTGATTTCGGCGCTGTCCTGATGCCAATTCAGCGGCGTTTCCAAGACCGCATCTTCTGCCAGCAGTGGTGGCGTTACGGTCATCGCCGTGTAATAGAGCTGTACGTTCCAGCCCAAGAAATCCCATACTTTGGGGAAGGTCAAAGGCCAGTCTATCAACTGCAGGAAGATCTCATCGCGGCCGATGAAGTCGATCTGTTGAACCCGCTGGTGTAGGTCCACATCAGCATCAGCGCGGTGTTTGGCGTCTAAACGGTCGACCGTTTCTACCAGTTGAGTTACCAAATTCTCCGGCAGCACGTTTGGGACAACTAGAAAACCGTCGGCCTCGAATCGACGGCTCTCTTCAGCTGTGGCCCGATGTGCCAGACATGCTTCGTCCATTTGACTAGCCGCGCCTCAGGCCGGCGTATACCTCGCGACCACGGTGGAACAACTCTCTGACACTCTCCCGTTGCTCGTCGTTGCTGTAGCGCCCAACCGAATCGATCCAGTCGAGTGAGGTGTCAATAGCGTCAAGAAAAAACCTAGCAGCATCCATTCGTTCGCTGGGGGCGATACCGCGATGGAGATAGATGGGGCTAGAGTGCGCATACAAGGAGTGGCCGAAACTATCGCGGGCGCGGCCCCACAGACGCGCCGCCACCCAGCCATCACTTTCCGTCTCAAACTGGTGCCGCAACTGGCCTTCTTTATGACCCTCTTCCCACTCCCAGCCCTGCACCACCACACCGTTAACCACTATTTCAAGTCGCTCGATTGGATAGTGTGATTGAAACCCCACCTCGACTTCGACATGGGTCGAACTGCTCAAATCCACGGTATCTCCCAGCGTCTGGCCGTTGGCGGATAGCTCGATAGCCGGACCATTGGTTATGAAGGTGCGACCTGCCTTCATACCGGCGATCCAGTTGGCGTAGGAAAACTCCTCCTTACTTTGCACGTAGACGCGGTTGTTGGAGCAAACGAACCAATCGGTGCCGGTAGACGCCGGCAATTTAAATCCGCAGTTGAGCAGCTTGTACCAGAGATCATACTCTGGATCCATCCAGTACGGATCGAACAGATTGAACGCATCCAGCTTCCCGAGAGCTGTTGCCACCGGGGCCTCCATGCCGCGCCCGTTGTGACACCATATCACAATGCCACCTTGGTCACGGGCATCGTCGCAGCAGAAACAGAGAGGAGGATAGTCGGGATCGAACTGTGCCGACAGGATATGGCCTCGGGAAACCGGCTGCACCAGATTGCGGATATTCAGAAACATCACATGTCCGTAGCCCATATTCCATAGCGATTTTTCTCCGTAATGGCGGTTCTCCTCACCGATGTCGAGCACGTGATGGGCGGTTGTGAATTCGTTCATCACCCCGATCGGGTATTTGTTGCTCGCGTAAGGCAACTGGCGCCGTTCTAGAACGCTTACCACGGTCACGTTATACCCTTCCACGCTGCAATCTACCGCCAAGCGATCGTCAGCGCGCGTTTCGCGTTCGTTATAATGGATGTGTGTGTTACCAGGATACCAGTTTTTCTCTTGGGGATAAAACCAGCGCTTTAGCGGTATCTCCACGTCGACAACCCCGTTAGCAGGAACCTCGACCACCAGCCGTTGAGGCTCGTATTCGGTGCCGCGCTCGACGACGACGTCCGCACGGCCGCAGTCTGCCGTGACCTCGAACTCGCCAGAAGAAAAGAAGAACGGTGTACCGGGTCCTTCCTTGAGCAGCGCGTGCTGGGGATGGGAAAGGCTGCCGTTGGCATTTAGTACGTGCACCTTGGCGTCGATCGGTTCATTTGTACCCGTATCTACAATAGTCCCGTGAATCGTACCCATGTGACCTCATCTCGAGAGTTACGCTGAAGAATCATTTCCGCGTCCGCCGGTTTTTCGGTCTCGCGGTACCATCCATACGGTGGTAGATATTGACTGCTGAGGCAAGACAAGTGTTTGTCCCTCGATACCGGCAGCGCTATTTTATCCTACCATTATGCCAGACGAACACTCATCAGACTCAGAATCGATTCGCCTATATCTCTTCTACGATCCCAACTGTCCTCTTTGTCGACGGTTCCGAAAATGGATCCATCACTTAGATAGAGGGGAAACGATCGAGATCGTACCGTTGAACAGTCCAGATCTGGCGGCTCGTTTTCCGCAACTCAATCTGAAACGTGCCAACGAATCGTTGACCGTGTGCGACCTCCTTGGAAGGGTCAGGGAGGGAGTCGAGGCGGTTCGTCAGCTCACTAGCTATCTTCCTGGCTTGAGGCGACTCCGGTGGGTTTATCGCCTTCCGGGCGTTACGCCTACCTTACGTGGGGTCTATCGCACGGCACAACGCCATCGCAAGAGATTGTGTTTGAGTTGTGGGGAAAAGTGGATGCCTTCGCTCAAATACAGTCGCCGCAAGAAGAACGTCCGCAGCAGGCAATCGCGCTGATCTCCTGCTGCGGACTCGACCAAGCTTGCTACCGGTTGCACAACCGACGAGATTCCGACAGCCGCATTCAAAGCGAACAGATCTCTATTCCTCATGATTAACATCGAGATAAAAGCCCGTTGTGATAATCGCGAACGGGTGAAAAAGAACCTCACCGCGCTCGGTGCCGGTCCAGCAAGTAGCTTCGATCAGAGAGATAGCTACTTCAATGTTCAAGAGGGGCGACTGAAATTACGCATAATCGGCCCCGATGACGGCCACTTGATTTTTTACCGCAGGGAGGATTGCGCCGAGCCGAAACGCAGCGATTATGAGATCGCTTTTACCACCGATCCCGAGGCACTCGGCATCATGCTGCGCGAAGTGCTGGGGGCTTGGATTGAGGTCGAAAAGAGGCGGGAAGTATGGCTGTGGGAAAATGTCCGCATTCACCTCGACGAGGTCAAAGACTTGGGCAACTTCGTCGAGTTGGAAGTGGTTACCGATGAAAAAGGGGTTCAAGAAAGCCACCAGCGCGTCGAAACGCTCATGCGGGCGTTGGAGATCGTGCCTGACGACCTTATCGCCTGCTCGTACGGCGACCTTTTGGCGCGCCAAAAGGCATAGATTCGAAAAATGCCGTAAACTTGCTTGGGCGCATGATTTGCGTTTATACTTTATAGATGATGTCAAGCACTGACGAACATATCAAAGGCGTTCTCGTAGAGATTTTCGGGGATGAATATCAGATTGCCAGCGATGGAGACGATGTGGCAGATATTCGGCGGGTAGCGACGTACGTCGACCAGAAGATGCAACAGTTGGCCGACAAACAGGGAGGATCGGTATCCAAGAACCGTCTTGCCGTCTGGACCGCAATGGAGATTGCCGCGGAGCTGTTCAGTACGGCCCAAGAACGCAACATGCTCACCGCGAAAGCACACGAAAACCTCGATCGCCTCACTAAACTAGTCGAAGAGCGCGCTAATATCTCTTCGAGTTTGGAAAACCGGGAAGTAGTACCGCGGGAGCAAATGGTACCCTCGCAAACCATTCGCGAATGCGATCCTTCCCGTGTCGAATGACGCGCGTTGCTTACCTAGCTGCTTTATTTTTGTTTGCCAATTTCAGCTGCACCACAGGCCCGAAATACGCCGAAAAAGACTGCGCTCTCTTCACTGAGATCGATCCGATACTCGTAAATCCTGCCGGAGCGCTTAATCGCCATCTCAGAGTTGAAGCGGCTTTTAGGGTGTGCCCATCCAATACCGGGTTGGAGGAGATCAAACGCAAACGAATTGAACTCAAACACAACCTAGTCTCGTTGTTGAGCGGTACGACGATAGCGCAGTTGGAAGAACCGCTGCGCGTCGAGATACTGCGTCAGTCGATCAAAGAAATGGTGAACGAGAAGGTAATACGGAAGGGACGTGTAGTGGACGTGCTGATCACCGCCTTCGAGCTGGAATAGCTCCGTCGGCGGTAGAAACGCTAACTCAGGAAACTCTCCACCCGATCACACAAGGCTGTTGCTTCCACGGCGCTGTCGCTTTCTGCGCATACCCTCACGACCGGTTCGGTATTTGAGGCACGCAAGTGCACCCAGGGGCAGGTTAGATCGCCAGTGAGGTAGAGCTTAGTGCCATCCTCGACTGGGTGTACAAACGCGCTTGGGTATTGCTCTTTTAGCCAGCCTATCGCCCGCCTCATCGCTTCTTGCGAGCAATGCAATTTTCGTTTGCACAGATAATACTTCGGCAGCTGGGTAACCAACGTGGACAGTCCATGCCCGTCCGCTTGGGACAACGCCTCCAAGGTTAGAGCTATTCCCAGCGCGGCATCCCTTCCTGCCACCACGTCGGTGACGATAACGCCTCCGTTTCCCTCGCCGCCGATGATTGCCTGCAGCTCTATCATCTTTTCAGTGACGTGCACCTCGCCTACTGGCGTCAGTGTCACCGAGCATCCGAGGAACCCGGCCACATCGCTCACCGCTTGCGAGGTGGAAAGCGTTGTCACCACAGCTCCCCGACGCGTTCGGCACGTGGTGTGAACGGCCAAGGCTAAAGTGTAATCTTCGCCTACCGGACTCCCGAGTTCATCCATTAGGGCAACCCGGTCCCCATCGGGATCGACGGCAAAACCGACACACGATTGGGAATGGCAGACAGCTTCGGCCAACGGTCCCAAGTTTTCTGGCACAGGCTCTGGTTCGCGAGCAAATTGTCCGTTCGGCTCGGCGTTGATGGCGTGAGCATGAACACCTATTTCGTCCAAAAGCTCTGGAATCAAGACCCCACCGACTCCATTGCAGTAGTCAATCGCAACGGTCAGACCAGCTCCGCGGATGCGTCCAACATCTACCTGCTTTAGTATGCGCTTCAGATGCGCCCGGTTGCAGGTGTCCGTTGAGCTGTGCCCTGATTGCCCGATTGCAGCCGCACGGAAGTCTTCGGATTCGTAGATTTGCTCAACCTGCGCACCTTCCTTCGCATTCAGAAACACACCATCACTTCGGACCATCTTCAAGCCGTTCCAGGAACCGGGATTGTGACTGGCGGTGACAATCAACGCACCACCTGCTTGTAGTTCGCCCACCATCAGCTTCGTCGTTGGGGTGGCGCATATGCCCAGGTCGACCACGTGACAGCCGCTCTCCTGGAGCGCAACCGAGCAAAGGCGGGCAAATTGCTCACCCGACGGACGGGTATCCCGCGCCACGAGCACAGTGCTACCCGCATGCAACCATGTTCCGAACGCACGCGCGAAGCGAGCGACGAC
>CAYNZV010000137.1:0-8422 GCA_964401715.1 uncultured Gemmatimonadaceae bacterium
GACACCTGCCTCCCCTTGAGAGCGGATAGATCACTTTTGCCTTTCCACGTTGCCACCTCGGAGACTTCGTCGCCGGCTAGAATGTCCGCCGCGTCAAGGTCAAATCCCTCGATCGGTGTGACAGTTGAAGCTGGAGATGTCGGTGGCTCCACTAGCTCGACCTTGATCCATCCCCCTTCCTTCTGGGTAAGGTAATTGAGACGCAGCTGCTCACCTTGACACTCTCGTTCAACCAGTGTGACTCGCCCTTCAGCAGGTGCACTCAACGCAACCAAGCGGTCCCGTTTCCATAGCGCCCACCGCCACTCTGGATTCTTCCCGGCGTCATACCGATTGCCCCAGTCGTGCAGATCGTAACTCCCGTGAAACATTAATCCCCAGCGCTCTTCCGTCAGGGACACCAGATTGGGAAACGCGAAGACCATCCCATACTTGTCATCGTCTGCGTCGCGCGTAATGATAGCGCGACGCTCCGGCCGGCTCCAGAGCTGACCATCGCGACTGCTAGCCAGCTGTACATCCGTCGTTGATTCTGACCGGTGATAGATCGCCGGAAAGATTAAATGGCGACCGCTTCCCGGACAGCGACAATAGGCGGAGCTGTAGACGTCGTCATCCGGGGGATCTTGTGGATCCATAGCGAAGACCGGCATCGTCTTCGACCAGTTGCCGAATGTGCTGCCTTCGGTACGGCGAATACACCGACGGCGGTTCTGGTGCCCGCGAAGGTATCCGAGATAGGTGCTGGTTTCAGGATCGAACGAAGCAATATTCTGGCTGTCTAAACCACTTCGGCCCACGTTCAGTAGTGGTTCGTCAAGAAAGCGCCACCGGCGACCATCGGGTGAGACGGCGCCGCGCAGCAGACCATGGAAGTACAGTTCCTCAGCCTTTTGCTCACGGGTCAAACCCGCGTTGTCCATCTGTCGACGGATCTCCCATTTTTCTTCCTTGGTCATCTTTGGTACAACTTTTCCCTTGTGGTACACGATGGCGTCGCGGCCCAATCCTTTGAACTGTTCTCCAGCCGGCGCACTGGGGTCTACAAAAACCGATTGTAATTCGAACTCTTTAATAGGAAACAAAAGGTTGTTTCTGGTCGAGCCCCGGTATTCCTGCAGCCCCAACTCCGGCCTATGCCATTGAAAGCCGTCAACGCTCTCGGCGTATGCCATGTAGTTAACATCTCCTTCATCCTGTCCACAGCTGTGATACCAGAGTTTCAGCAAACCATCATCTTGGACGACGCAGCTTGGCGAAACGCTCTTTAACTCCCAAGGATTTTCGGCGTGGATGAAAATCTCGGACTTATCACCTTCTTGTACTTCCAAGTTTACCCCTAAGGGAGGATCCTGCACCCAGGCTTGTTGGTTGTTGTCAATTCCGGTCTGGCCTGCCCAAACACCGTACCAGTCCAGAAACGGCTGTGGGATCAATCTGTTCGACATCGGTCGGTCCCATTTAGAGGTGAAAGCTTTCGAGATGTTTACAAAGCTATTCTCGATCGGTGCACTAAGTACGTCTTATAGATGACAGTGGCAAGTTCCTCGGTCCTTCAAAGATCGCCTTAGAATGACGAAACGATTATCTTGAACGCATTCCAATCACAGGATGATATGAGTGCAGAAAATGTAGGACCGGGAAAACTGATCTGGTCTGGTGAGCACTGGATAAGCTACCTCCGCCCCAAGAAGAGTGAAAACAACACAGGCTTGGTGAGCCTCTATTACGCCGACTACAGTCCCGCGGGTCACGGAACTGCAGCGTACGTGAATGTTCCGGGGACCGCCGAGCGTAGCGAGGGAGCAGATCTTAAAGCGTTGTGCACCGACAACCGAGACTTCGCCAGCTTTGTAGATGACCAGATGATCCGCAATAATACTTTTTTAAAAAACAGCCCTTGGCGGATTGAGCTACCGACACTGGAAGCCCAGTTTACGCGACATGGTGATGTTCGCAAGGAAGTCGGCTGGACCATCGAAACGGATAAGCACCAAATCGATGTCTCCTGGTCCAATCTGCGCGATCCGATCGTGGCACCGCCCACGGTTCATCCACAAATCGTATTCACGATTCTGTTTTTCGCCGATGATGCTACGATCTCTCTGAATGGGAAAAAGGTGCAGGGCGATCCCTATCTCAATCCGGCATGGTCCCAAAGCCTCGGTGCCCCCCAAAGTTCGTGTGTATTCGCGCTCGCTGAAACGATGATCGCAGGCTGATACCGTGCCGTCTCAAAACGCGCCGTTTGGTATGATACAACAACTAAAAAGGGCAAGAATCCATGGCCGCTACACGAACCACCCACACCACAACAACTTACAACTGGCCTCCGAGAATCATCTTCAACACTGACGGCTGTCTGGTCTTCAAGTACCTCGCTCGGCGCAATCCAGATGACGTCACTGAGATGCTGGTGTCGCTCGGCGACACTTGTGTCGACGTGGTGTCGATGCTCGTGGGAGTAAACGATGATCTTTCCTGGCGGGGAAGCGAGTTCGGAGAGTTGTGGGGTGAAAACATGGGGAGCGATGTCAACGAAGTGCTGCCTAACGGCGATCTAAACGCGTCACCACCAGCGGATGCGAACATCGGGTCTTCGGACCTGCTGCAGATGAATCTGAAAGCGATGGTGGATGACGGACACGACGTGTTTCAGTTGTTTGTCGACCGTGCGCGCGAAGTAGGGCTGGGTATTTTCGCCTCCTTTCGAATGAACGATGCCCATTGCAATATGGAGCACCGGATGGCAAATGCCCGCCGATCGGCCATGAAGGTAAAACATCCCGATTGGCTCATCGGATCGCCGCCAGTCGGCACCGACGGATATGCACAAAAGTTCAACTTCTGTTGGCAGTGGGATTGGGCTCGCGATGAAGTGAAGCAGCGATTTCTGGGTTTATTCGATGAGGTGCTGACCCGCTACGATGCGGATGGGATCGAGTTAGACTTCTGCCGGACCCCACCGTTTTTCAAACCACATCAAGCGTTCAAACATGTGGAGGAGATGACAGCGTTCATGTACCAAGCCCAAGAGGTCGTCTCGAAGCACAGCAGAACCAGGGGGCGAGACCTTAAGCTGCTGTGCCGTGTTCCTTCCAGCTTTGATGCCACCTTGGAGGCGGGATTGGATGCGGAATGTTGGATTAAGGAAGGAATCGTTGATCTGGTCGCAATATCCTCGGCTGGCGGATTGCGATCGGAAAACGATGTTGCCCGAGCCGTGGCGGCCTCTAAATCGAGCGACACTCTTGTATATGTGGGTTCAGGCGGGACCTACCCCGCTTCGCCACAAAATGGCTATGTGGATGGCCACCCTTCGGTGCGTCACGCCATTGCCCACAACGCGTATTGTCAAGGAGCGGCAGGCGTGCATCTCTTTAACCACGATTACGCCAATAGTCGCGCCGAACCGATTTTGTCCGGCGACTTCAGCGATATGCCTGAGAGAGCGTATCCTCCCATCTACCAAGGGCGGATTGGGCCCTTTGCCTCAGATCGGTTTACTCGCAAAGACCTGCAGACGTTGCGCGATCTCGGTAATCAAAGTCGGTTGGCGAACTTGGATCGCTGCTATCAACTAGCTTCGGCAGGTTATGCCGGTGACTATGCAGCTGCAGTGCCACGCAAGCTCGCTTTGACCGGGCGTGGTGCCGGTACCGAACACGCGATGAGTATCCATATCGAGGACGATGTCGAGAATGGATTTACCGAGGGGCGCATTAAAAAAACCGAGCTGCGACTGCGGCTGACCGAATACGAGCAGCACCTTCCGCGTTTGATCTGCGAGGTCAACGACAAGCCGATCAACCTGGCGAATACGGGGAAGATCAGTAATGCCGACGGCGACGAATGGTTGGTAATCGACAATCCGCCAGTGCGTCGAGGCGAAAACAAGGTTTTCGTCGCCATGGAAGGTTTCGAATCCCCTACGGGATGGACGTTGAAAGGGCCGGGGGTGGGACTAGGGTGGCCGACGTTGCATCAATGTGAACTGCTGATCATCTGCGAGACTGCTTAGGCTCGTTAACAGCGATCATTCAATCCCGGGAAATGTGACTTGTCCGCACAATCGTAGAATAACACGCGCACGATCTCACTACTTTTTAATGCCGTGAAAATCTGGGCCGATTCGACCGACCTGATCGGTTGCAGGCATCCGCTACGATAGACCGTCTTGCGTGGCTACACCCCGGGTTGTTTCCGACCAACCATCTTGCCGATGTGCAATAATTGCACAATGACACCCGACAATGGTCGAATAGATTGCTATCTGTCACACCTAATAAGTTATTTATTTTTTATCTTATATAAAATCAATAGTTTAAATTGGTCTTTATGATACTGGCACAGATATTGCTAAGCTACGGGGTATTACGGAAGCTGCGACTTCTGTTTTTGTGCGGCATTCGACGTCCTTTGTAAAACCCTACCAGAAGTAGTTAGCATGGACGGCTTGAGAGTTGCTACTCCCACAACTTGTTGTGGTTCAACGGAAAAAGCAAAATCTGCACGTGTGCCAAGCTGATAATGTGCATTTTTTGCATCAAGTATGCGAGGTGAATATATGGTAAGCAGGGATCTTGGGGATCGGCAGGATGTCACTCTGAGCATGTACTTCCAGGACATTGCCGACTCTACGCCGTTGTCTCGTGAGCGTGAGCAGGAGTTGTCTAACCAAATCAAAGCCGGCGACCACGATGCTCGCCAAGAATTGGTCGAGGCAAACCTGCGCTTTGTAATCGATGTAGCGAAAGGCTATCAGAATCGCGGGTTGGACATGGGTGAATTGATCAGTCTTGGGAACATGGGGCTGTTGATCGCCGCTGAGCGTTTCGATGGAGACAAGGGATACAAATTCATCTCCTATGCAGTCTGGTGGATCAAGCAGTCCATTCTTCAGGGTATCGCAGATCATGGTCGCACGGTCCGCTTGCCGCTGAATAAGCTCAGTTTGCTCAACGACATCTCCAAGGCTGCCAACCGTCTTGGGCAAGGCCGCGAGATTGAGCCAGAAGTCGAGGAGATAGCCGACGAGTTGGACCTGCCGACCGAAGAGGTGCTTGATGCCATGTTGAGCGGCCGTCCGACTCGATCTCTCGACGATAGCTTCGACGAGGGAGACGATCGTACCCTTATGAGCGTGCTGTCCGACACGCGTCAGGACGGTCCAGATACCGCACTTTTCAAGCGCGCTTTCACAGACGAGGTAGCTGCTGCCCTCGAGTGCCTAGATGACAGGGAGCGTTACATTCTGCGGTTGTATTTTGGATTGGATGGCAACAAATCTATGAACCTAGAGGAAATCGGATCCGTAATGGGATTGACTCGCGAACGTATCCGCCAGCTGAAGGAACGGGCCTTTCTCAAATTGCGCCACAATGAGACGGGAGCTACCCTGCGGTCGCTGATAGATGAAGCCGAGGTGTATTAGTTCCGGTGGTATAGTTGCGCACACGTCAACAGGTATGGGCCTAGTCGATGACGACTAGGTTCTTTTTTTGCTCCGTTCTATGATCGGCAGAAACAACCGCTATCCCAGTATCACGGCTACGGCCCGACGCAAAAAGGGTAGGATATAACAATAAACCATGAAACAACAAGGATATACAACGTGCCTGATTCGATCAGCCACCACGCAATCTTAGAGTCTGGATACAGGGATTTCGACTTCGCAAGCGTCGACCACGAAAAGGTCCGGGAACTGTACCGCTTTATGGTTCGCTTGCGCAGGTGCGAGGAAGCTTTGGTCGAGGAATACCATCCCGCTAACGAGATGCGGTGTCCCGTGCATTTCTGCATCGGCCAGGAAGCCGTGCCGGCCGCGCTGTCGGCGTTGTTGACACCGAAGGATTATCTTTTTTCCCACCATCGGTCCCACGGGTATTATCTGGCAAAGGGATGTCCTCTGGAGGAGCTTTTCGCAGAGTTGTACGGCCGCGCGACGGGGGCCAACGGTGGCAAGGCCGGTTCGCAGGATATTTCCAGTTCCCAAAATCGCTTTTACAGCGGGGCGATACTCTCCGGAGCGGTTGCAATCGCTACGGGAACCGCAATGGGTATTTGGCAGCAGCAGGGTTGCGAACTCAGCGTGGCCGGCTTTGGGGAAGGGGCAACCGACGAAGGGGTATTCTGGGAGGCTGTAAGCTATGCGGTCCTTAAAGAGCTGCCACTTGTCCTAGTGTGCGAGAATAACAAATATGCCACGATCTCGCCTCAGAACAAACGTCAGAAACAGCTCAATATCTGCGAGAGGGCTGAGAGTTTCGGTATCCGGACCCAAGCCGTTTTTGGCAATGACGTGGTCAATGTCTACCGGACGTTGGCGGAGGTGTTCGAAGAAGTGCGCGGCGGTGGCCATCCCTTCCTGTTGGAGGCCTATACCTACCGCTGGAACGGCCACGTCGGACCGGAAGACGACAGCCATATCAACTACCGTACCGACGAGGAGATCCGGTTCTGGACCGAGCACTGTCCGATCAGACTGCTGGAGCACCACTACCCAGACCGGGACGCGTTGTTGGGGTCCGAAGGCATCGAGGGCATAGAGGCGGAAATCGCCAGCGCGTTTGCTTTCGCCAAGGCCAGCGAATGGCCCACAGTCGAGAGTTGGCACGATGAAAACCACAACGATGCCAGCCCCAAGGCCGACCAATTGCTCCGGGAAATCGCACCCAAAGAGTTCGATCGCCAGCAGGACGAGGCGATCCCCGGACCCTATTAGAGGCCGATATGCAAAAACAATACTCGGAGGCCATCAACGAAGGCCTAGACCAAGCCATGGCCCTTGACGACAATGTCATAGTGATGGGCCAGCTAGTGGATTGCATCCCGGGCATTTTCGGAACTACTATCGGCCTAGTGGAAAAATACGGCAAAAATCGGGTACAGGATTTCCCCATCTCGGAGAACCTGATGACTTTCGCCGCCCTAGGCGCGTCGTTGACCGGGGTTCGACCGGTGATCGTGCACCAGCGGCTCGACTTTATGATTTACTCTCTCGACGCCATCGTCAACTGGATGTCACTGTGGTATTTCAAGTCCAATCGGGAATCAAGCGTGCCGGTGACCATCCGGGCCATCGTCGGCAAGGGTTGGGGGCAGGGGCCGCAACACTCCAAGAGCTTGCACGCCTGGTTTGGCCACCTGCCGGGCTTGCAGGTCGCGGTACCCTCGACCGCACACGATGTCAAAGGCCTTCTGCTGGAAAGCATATTCGGCGAAAATCCCTCGATTATCATCGAGCACCGCTCGCTATTCTCCATGAGCGATGACGTGCCCGAGACGCCGTACCGGGTCAAGTTCGGACAGGCCCTAGTGCGGGAACAGGGCACCAATGTAACGGTGGTCGCCATCGGCGGCATGGTGCCCGTGGCCCTGCAGGCGGCGGCGGCGCTGCGTCCGCAAGGAGTATCCATCGAGGTCGTCGATTTGCGCACCATATCCCCGATGGATACGTTGACGGTGTTGCGGTCGGTGGCCAAAACGGGGCGCCTAGTGGTCCTGGACCTCGATTGGAAGGCCATCGGCGTAGCCAGCGAAATCATTACCTTGGTATGTGAAGAAATGATGGAAAAGCTCAAAGCGCGACCGGTCAGGGTCTGCCTGCCCGACAGCCATACCCCGATGAGCAGCACCCTGGAAGAACTTTACTACCCCGATGCGGAACACGTCATCACCGAGATCCGTCGCGTCATGGGTTAGACGTGCCCATCGCGGGGACACGCTACGGGGCGAACAGACACAACCCCAGTCCAAGTCCCACCGGCTCCGGTATGACGGATAAAATAGTGGTCGGGGGGGACGGCTTGATCGGCAAAAAACACTACCACCGCTTGCGGGCATCGGGCCAACGCGTCAAATACACCACGCAGAACCGGAGCCGCAACAACCCCGATAGCGTATTGCTCGATCTGGCGACCTACGCCGGAATTTCGGATCTGAATACTTGCGAAAGGGATCCCCGGAGCACGCGTAAAATCAAGTTCAACTTCACCCACACGAATCCGCGTAGACCCTCTTTTCTAACCGCAACTGGATAGGTCTGCAACTTGCGGAGAAAGGTAATCTTGTTGATTCCTCCAAATTATAAGGTGCTGGTGGATGGCTTCTAACTACGAATCAAGTTTGTTTTCTTCTACAAACCAAAGAAAATTTTCAATCGCATACTCGTAAAATCGAAGAGTGGCTTCACTGCATCCACTGATTTTTCTATCGGTGAAAAAGAGCTCATAACAACGACGAATGTCCATACGAAATACCCCCAAGTGAGCAGTTTATTATGTGCTCAATCGAGGGTATTTTCGAGTAATGTGAATCACTCGTATACTTCTGTAAACTTGTAAATAATCAACCGATTACAAAATCATGGTGCACCCAGAAGGATTCGAACCCTCAACCTCCTGATCCGTAGTCAGGTGCT
>CAYNZV010000138.1:0-2221 GCA_964401715.1 uncultured Gemmatimonadaceae bacterium
AAAGAAAAACTGTTTGCCCTTGTGCTCGACGCTGCTGCTCTAGAAGAGCGCGGCCAGTTTACCAATCTGCGCCACAACGAAGCGGGTGCCATCGGACTCGACGATAGGTTGCTAGTCGAAGACGACGCGCCGGCCATCGGGCGGCCGCAGGGGGCACAGGAGCGCAGTTGGTTTGAAAAATTGCACCGGGGGGTGATGGTGCGTAAGGATCTGGTGTTGGACGACGCGCGGGCCTTTGCGGGCTATCTAGTGTTTGTCGGAACGGAGGCCGATGACAACGATCACTCCCTTTACATCCGTATCAATGGAGTCGACCTAGTGCGGCCACCCAGCAAGCGGGTGCACCCCTTTGCTCGGCACTACTATACCAGCGATTGGGGCGGGTCCCATTTTGACAATTGGTTTGTGGTAGAGGTGCCGGTGGGGGCGCTGCAGTCAGGGGAAAACGAGATTTTGCTGTGGGCCGAGTCGGAGGAGACCAGTTGGGAAGTCATGGTGGCAGCCGACGAGGAGTATCCTCGGGGATCGCCAACGCGGTTGAGTCATCCCAATCGCAGCGCCAAGAGTCGGGACGGCGGCCGGTCGTGGGATTTTGAGCACTTGGGATGGAAGGACGAGATCGATGGCGAGTACTGCATTCGTCTGAGCTTAGATCGTTATGTCGCAGAGGGCTCGTATATTTCGCCGGTGATTGATCTGGCGGAAGCCGCAGGAGCGCTCAAGCGATGGCTGGACCTCAAAGAAAGCCGCGTGACCTGGGAAGTGGAGATACCGGAAGAGTGCGGCGTAGAGATTTGGGTGCGGCTGGGAGGCAGTCCGTCAGCGTGTGCGGCGGGATGGTCGAATTTTACCCGGTTGGATGGTTTTGTCGCGGAGTGGGCGCCCCCCGCCGGTCGCTATCTGCAATTTAAAGTGGTACTGCGCACGGCGAATCCGTTGGTGACACCGGTGTTCTTGGGGGTGGCGATACAAAGTACTGTGGTGGAGCAGCAGCGGGCCAACGAACTGTTCTACCGCATACAGGATATGCAAAACGGTCGAGTCGTACGCTCGTCGGTGGAATATGTCTACGAGGATTTTGCCAATCTAGCGGACTTGCGCCGGGATTTTGAATTAGACGAGGTAGTGGTGGGTGCGGCGAGTGAATTCGCGGCGCAATTGCGCTTGATGCGCTGGGCCTATAAGGTGCCATTGGGTCAGTTGGATCCTTACGCCTGGAATTACTACGACCTGCTCAAGCCCGAACGCGACGGAAAAGGGCGCCTTGTATTACATCAACAGTATGACAAGCGCCGACGCGCCGGGCACTGCCTCTATTGCAATCTGGCGCTTGTCGCTGCTTGTATTGCCATGGGCTACCCCGCACGCTGGGTCAATATCTCCAGCAAACATACCTACGGGCACGAGGTCGCGGAAGTGTGGTCGAACGAATTCGACAAATGGGTTTTTATGGATTCTACGCGCGACTATTATATCTACGACCCAGATACCGGCATACCGTTAAATCTGGTGGAGATTGGCGACCGCCTGGGCGAGATCATGCCGGGGCCGGCGACATGGGAGTATCCGGTGCAGTGGCATTTGCCGGATAAGTCCATGCTCGACAAAGTGCGCATCGCCTATCGCGAAGGGACCAACCAATACTCGGTGCTCTCCGAGGACGAGATCGAAGGACAGGAGTTGTTGATGTACAAGGGGCATCTGCAGATGCCGCTGCGCAATGACTTTGCCAGTCGGTCTCATCCCCTGCCGTGGCGCATTTCGAGCAATTGGGGCGGTGATCAGTTTTACTGCTACTACAGCAAGATGTTTCCGCGTAAGGAAGAATACCAACACCACACAGAGCGTTGGCAGGACTTCAATCCGACACTTAATCAGGCTGAACTATTTTTGCGTGAGACCGAAAAAACAAGCGTGCTGCGCGTGGAGGTCGATACCGAGACACCGCATCTCGATGTGTTTTTGCTGCAAGTCGACGGCGGCGAATGGCAGGAGCACGCCCAAGGCATTTTCGATTGGCCCTTGCGCGAGGGCTTGAATCGTCTGCGAGTGAAAGTGCGCAATACGGCGGGGGTATATGGGGTAGAAAGTTATGTGACCGTGGTGGCGCATAGTTAGCTCAAGAGGCCGTCCGTGTTGGAGTGCGGCAGCAGGTTGCGGACAGGCGCTGTCGCAAGCAAGCGCAAGAAAAGCCAAGGCGGCCTCAATCGTGTTGATGGTA
>CAYNZV010000138.1:2321-8312 GCA_964401715.1 uncultured Gemmatimonadaceae bacterium
GTTACCCCTGCGTATGTGAACATGATATTTAAGCGTGAACTAGGCACGACGCCTTCAGCCTTAATCAATCGAGAACGAATGATCGTTGCCCATCATCTCATTAGGAATCAGGGACTATTGGTTCAAGAGGCCGCGCATCGCGTTGGTTTCGAGGATCCATTTTACTTTTCGCGAGTATTCACCCGTATCATGGGTATCCAGCCTTCCAAAATTGCTCAGCAACGATTAACCAAATAGTGACTTGAGTTAGCCATTTATAAAAGGCTTGAAGTTTTCTATGTCAAAAACTTTAGATTCACTTAAACTAATTAGCCCTACAAATGAGGAGGTAGGGCCTCCTCTCCAGTGTTTCAATGATTCTGAACTTGAGAATTCACAAATGAACGATGGTGTTGCTGCAAAATTTCAGTCAATGAACTGGCATCGTTTAAAGGCAGTCAGTGAAGATCGAACCTTGCCTTTTCCTATGACATTTCGTTGGGAAAAAAACAAAGATCCCTATATCAACTATAAGATTATCATTTCTAAGTCTAATACTCTAGAGAACCGATTGGAATATATGATCACTGACAAGGATTCCATCGAAATCTTCCATCTAGAAGTTGGCCAAGCCTATTACTGGAAAGTGGAAGCACTCCAGAACGAAAAAATCCTACAAGAATCATCCGTTGAGAAATTTTATACCAATCCTACCCTGCCAAGATGGATACATGTAAAAAGAATGGTCAATTTTAGAGACATAGGCGGCTGGAAAGTAGGGGCACACCAAAGGATCAAACAAAGCTTTATTTATCGAAGCTCTAAATTAGGTCTCCGCGAAGCATTGGAAGGTAAAGAAATCGATTTTCTAGAAAACACACTAAACATTAAAACCGAAATTGATCTAAGGGCGGCAGATAATTATAAAAACCAAAAGCCTGTATTAAGCGAAGAACTAACCAAATGGATCAATCTCCCTGTGAGAGCTTATGACGGTATCACTGAAGATTCTAGTCAAATCTCATATAGAAAAGTATTTGAAATTTTTGGTGATATCTCTAATTATCCCATTGTATATCATTGCCATGGAGGCTGTGATCGAGGAGGCACCGTAGCATTTTTGCTCGGTGGAATTTTGGGAATGAATCAAGATGACCTCATACGAGACTACGAGCTCTCTTCATTAGCTATCTGGGGCCGCCGATCTCGACATAGTGATGAGTTCAAGACTCTTATTACAGCCTTAGAAAGCTTTGCATTAGGAGAAACCGAAAAGAACAACTGGAACGCCTTATGCGTTCGCTACCTCAACAGTATTGGCGTAGATGATATATTAATAGATAGAATAAGGATGATATTGTGTGAAGAAATACCTTAATCAACTTCAACTCGGGGAGGGTATCAAGGTCGGATATGAATATGGGGTTCACAAGTGGGATGATTTATCAATTGATGAGATCAGCAGAAGAGCGATGTTGCTTCGGGAGAAGAATGCCGAACAATCGGCTGGAGCGGGCGGCGAAGACGCCGCCGCTCAGCCTTGACGTTATGCCTGCACACAGTTTCTACATCCG
The DNA here is from genome assembly GCA_964401715.1 of uncultured Gemmatimonadaceae bacterium. Taxonomy (GTDB): domain Bacteria; phylum Latescibacterota; class UBA2968; order UBA8231; family UBA8231; genus CAYNZV01. Next base: position 3,875 of record CAYNZV010000138.1, read on the forward strand.
CGGGCAAGTCGTGCGGGGCCGGGAAGCGATTCCGGCGCAAGCTGTTCCGCTCAGTGACTCCGCATCAGCCATGGCGAGTTGGGACCTTCGAGCAGCTTTCAGGATCTCAGACAAGAGTGACGCACGCTATCCTGTTGTTGTACCACCAAGGAGTTGCTAGATGGCCGCCCTTGGAGGACCGCCAAAGGTCTTTGTCAGCTACAGCCACGACGACGAGCAACACGTTCAAGGCCATCAAGGCCTTGTCACAGCGTCTTCGAAGCGAGGGAGTAGACTGCCACGTTGACCAGTACGAGATGTCCCCTCCTGAGGGTTGGCCCCAGTGGATTATCAGGCAGATCGAGCGAGCTGACTTTGTACTCGTTGTGTCGACGGAGACCTACACCAACGTCCCCACAGCCGCGACCGAAATCCTGAATCTATGGGCGAATCCGCAGCCATGACAGATCGATTGCGCATCGCCATCTGGCTCGACGAGCTCGGGCTGCCGTTCGACGACGGGCTGCGGGTGGCCGCCGAGGTCGGCAGCGAGTACGTGTGGTTCACGCGCCTGCCCGGAGAGACGGCGATCGCTGACATGACCGACGCCGAGGTCGATGACATGGCCCGGCGCGTCGAGGCGAGCAGCCGCAAGCTGTTCACGATCGGCGCAGGCCACGTCTTCCACAACCTGCGGCTCACCGACCTGGCGCCGGGCCGGCTGCGCGAGCACGAAGGCTTCCGTCACGATTTCGACGCCCTCGTGCGCTCCATGGAGATCGCCGCGCGTCTCGGCGTCGGCGGCGTGTGCGCGTACGCCTTCCACTGGCCCGGTGAGGGCACGGGCTGGCAGGAGGCCTGGTCGCGCTCGCCCACCTGGCCGATGCGCTGGGCCACGGGTGGCGGCATCGTTTCCGAGGCCGAATTGCGCGGCCTCGTCGAGGTCTTCCGGCGCGTCCTCGAGGCGGCCGAGAAGCACGACGTGGACGTGCTCGTCAACCAGCGGCCGTTCCACTACACGAACACGACCGCACACTTCCTCGAGCTCGCCGAGCGCGTCGGGTCGGGTCGGCTCAAGGCCTTCTGGGGCCCCGCCGATAACGTCCTGTCCGGGGAGCGTGAGGTGCCCACGAGAGGGTACGAACGACTGCGTGCCTACCTGGCGGCCGTGCACCTGAAGGACGTGCAGGTCCACGATGGCGCCCGCGGCGAGTACGCCTGGAAGCCGATCGGCGACGGCGAGGTCGGGTACTCGACCCTGTTCCGCCGGCTCGTGGAGGAGGACAGCGACGCCGTGCTCGCGGTCGCCACCCACTTCTTGCCCCCCGGGGGCGGCTCGACGGCAGAGGCGATGGCCATCAACCACGAGCGCGTGACGTCGCTGCTGGCGCGGGTGCGCCGCGAGGTGGCGGCCGCACGGCACAAAGAGTCACATCCATGATCGACCCTATCCCGGTACCGGATCCTCGACCTGTCCCACGAGCTGAGGCCCGGCGAGCGCAGGCGCGACGGCCGGTACCTGCACGGCGATCCACTTCATGAGCGGCCCGTGGAGGTGCAGGATACGAGGCCAGTGAGTTGCCGTAGACGCATAACATGGGATTGAGCAGGCGGGTTCACAGGATGGCAACGCTGGATGGTGATTCGCCAAGGCAAGTCGCTGTTTCCGAGCACTGGTCAGTGGCTCTGTCCGCTGCTCATCCCTGCGTTGGCTGCAAGGAAGGATGACGTATGACAGGAAACGAGTATGCCGGGCTGGTTCTGCCGGACTACGTGCCGCCGCCGGAACCGGCGACGGCCGATCGACTGATCGGCGCGCACTACTTCCCCGGCTGGAAACCGGGAGCGTATCGGGGCTGGTCCGTGCTGGCCGACTACCCCGAGCGCAAGCCTGTTCTGGGATGGTATGACGAATCCAATCCGGAAGTCACCGACTGGGAAATCAAGTGGGCGCTCGAACACGGGATCGGTTTCTTCGTCTATTGCTGGTACCGGGACAAGGAGAATGCGGGCAAGCGGGTGGGTGTTTCCGACGTCCGCATGGGGCATGCGATCCATGAGGGCCTGTTCGGCTGTCGCTACAAGGAGCAGTTCCGATTCGCCATCATGTGGGAGAACTACGGGACCAGAGGTATGATCGCCTCCATCGAGGATCTGGACCAGAACCTAGTGCCCTTCTGGGCTTCGGAGTACTTCTCGAAGCCGTTCTACCTGAGGCTCGACGGCAGGCCCGTTCTTTTCGTCTATCACCTGGATTCCCTGATTGAACAGACGGGAGGGCTCGCAGGTGCAAGCCGGGCGGTCGAGACAATCAGGAGACGTGTTGAACGAGAGGGCCTTGGGGAGATCATGCTCTTGTGCGAACACCGGGGGACTTCTCGTGATTTCCTTCAGAAGGCATCGCAGTGCGGTTTCGATGCGGTGTTCGCCTACTGCTGGCACGCAGACGAACGCTTCCCGACAATCGCGCAGGCGTTCGACAAACAGATGGCCACCATGGCAACTTGGAAAGAATCCGGCGTGCTTCCATTTCCTGCTACGGCGACCGTAGGTTGGGACCCGATGCCTTGGTCAAATGAGAATCCCGATACTCCGTGGCTGCACCCGGACAAACTGACGAGGTGGTATTCCTCCCCGGCGGAGTTCAGGGATCTTCTGTGCAGAATCAGAGCATTTTCGGATTCCTTCCCAGTCGGCAGTCTGACGCGCTCCGTGTTGCTGCTGGACAACTGGAACGAATGGGCAGAAGGACACTTCATCAGCCCACACTCGGGTGGCGGGTTCGGCTACCTGCAAGCGGTGCGAGAGACTTTCACGGAAAGAGACAATCTTCCGGACTACCGTACGCCGGGCATGCTCGGACTCGGTCCGTATGGCCAAATGGAGCCAGCCCAAAGCGGTCAGAAGTGACAGCCAACAAGCCGGCTGGAGGCGACGCTTGACAGCGCGCCTCAGCCGCACCGTTATTTTTGACGAGGATCGTTCATCAGCGATGATCTTAAGATTCGAAATATTGAAACAGGCGACACGGAAACCATTTCTCCTGCGTTTCAAGCTATAGGCTGGAATAAATCTGAAAAAATGTATCGCACTTACCTCAAGGAGCAAGTGGAAGGAACGCGTGTGGTCCTTGTCGCTTTTTACGAGGGTAATTTTGTCGTATAAGGAAATGTAGTGATATGGACCAGTACTCAATAGAGGCGCACAGAACACAGGCATGGTGGACCGCCCAGATCCTACCAACAGTACAAAAACGAAAAATCTTAGAGAGTTTTTATGAACGAGAATTTTGAAACAATGGTCGATCAGGCGATAGTGAAGTGTAAGACATTGTCTGAATCAGATGCTCGACACTTTGTTGAGCATGGTTGGGTTGTTGTGAAAGGTGCGATCCCAAAACGGATAGCTGTGGATATCGTCACCTGTGCTTGGCGGGAGCTTGAGGAACGGGGCATCAAACAGGACGATCCGGAAACCTGGAGGAAAGAACCTTACATTCGAACCGGTTGTCCGCCCAATGTTAATATCATGGCATCGCGTGGTGACAAAGAAGCAGTAAAGCAAAAGCTCGAGATCAGAACGCGATACGGTCTGCCACCGGAAAGTCCGTTATTGCAAGATGTCGCTCCACGCGCACTCGGTGCACAAGTTGATTGCGTCGGTGGCCGGGAACGGGCAGACGCGCCAGAGCAAATTAAATTACCGGATTCTCTCGCGGTAAATTTGTGCAGTGATGACGGCAAACTTGGTGAAGAGGGCTGGCGTTCAACAAGTGCACCGGGTTGGCATAAGGACGGCTGGCATTACCGCCATTTTCTCGATTCGCCACAGCAGGGATTGCTACTGGGATACATTTATTCGGATCTGCTGCCGGAATCAGGAGGCACACAAATGTGCATTGACTCCATTGGCGTTGTCGCGCGCTTGCTGGCACGGCATCCGGAAGGCATTCATCCGGACACGGTCTACTCCTATATTAAACCGTATATGGTCAAGGAGTGTAGCCAGTTTGAGGAACTCACAGGGGAAGCGGGTGATCTTGCAATCATGCATCCGTACATGGTCCACCGCGTTGCCGGGAACCCCAGCGGCAGACCCCGCTTCGGGCAATTCCCCAGTATTAAACTGTCTCAGCCCATGCAATTTAGTCGTCGAGATCCAGGCGACTACGGCCTTGCGGAATTAGTTACTTTAAAAGAACTTGGACGGCTGACACATTTCCCCTTTGCAAGAGAGGCGGACTATACAAAATATCCACGCGAGGACATAACGCCACCGCCGTCACGAACAGAGGAAGAGAGACGGGCGATTGAAATAGAATTGTATGACGAGCAACAGAGGATGGCGCTGACTGAGCCGCAGTGGGCAAACAATATGTGGCCGAAACGGGTGCACCCGCGGCGGCTTTCGGGGCGTGAATGATCGTGGCATCCATCATCCAGGTGGCGTAGTTGATCAA
>CAYNZV010000139.1:0-8309 GCA_964401715.1 uncultured Gemmatimonadaceae bacterium
AGGGCTTCCCGTTCCTCGTCGGTGCGGTAGCGCCGCTGACTGTGCGGAACGAGCCACAAGCAAGGGTCGTCGATCAGGGCCAGCTGCCAGCGCAACTCTGTCATCGGCCCGCTCAGCAGATTCATCTCTTCTTCGTACGGCAGATCGCGGCTGCTGTCACCCACGTCGCGATGCCAGCCAGTATCATAGCTACCAGCCGCGTTCCGCAGGTGCACGTACCCCAGACGCAGCTCTGGGCCGAGAAAGGCTTCGACGTAGGGAGTCAGAGTCGGAGCTATAAAGTGCTCGCCGAACACCGGCTCGCCGAACTCCGGCGCCAGCAGACCGAATATGGCTCCGGCCTCGGGACCGTTGTTGGCCACGTCAACTTCGCCGCAGCGGACTTTGTTCCAGACGTTCCGGGCGGCGGCTTCCAGCCGGTCGACCAGGTCGGAAGCAAAAGCGTCGTCGACGATCGAATACCCTTGGCCAGAGAACTCTGCTTTGACCTTATCGATGTTCATTCGCGTCGGTCACCAGCGCGATTTGCCGACGATTTCGCAATGACCATGGCTTGCTAACAAATCTCTTGCAGTCCTTTGAACAAACAATAGTGCTGCTGAACCCCGAGCTCCTCCATCCAGGCACGTACCTCCAGCGTCTTCCATGGACCGGAGCCCTTCCCCTCACCGCTATTGTTGTCCCATAGCCACAGCGGCGTTGGCCAGATACAGCATCGAGCGCCGACGGCCTCGTAGAACTCTCTTTCCGCGCCATGCTGGCCGTGATGAGCCATCTGGACGATATCAGACTCGAGTCGATTCGCGTACGAGCCCGCCAGGAGCTTGCGTCCAGCTTCCACGCCCAAATCGGCGGGAAAGAGTATGGACCAGTTCTCGTCGTGCACCCGCATCACCACGCTCGAATTGTTGATCGCGTTGTCGGTGATCTCCGGATTTTTGATGCCCAGCACGTTGAAGTACACTCCATCGAAGGCCAGCTCCTGACCGAGTTCGAGTTCTGTCAGCTCTCGCCCCGCAGCACCTAAGGCCGCATTGAACTGAATCGTGTTCTCCACCGAGTCCCGCTCATGTGCCTCAACCCACGTCACCGTATTCAGGGAGCCATAGATATGATCTATCTGCAGATCTCCAGGTGTTTTGAGGATCTCGGTGAGCGCATCAATGTGGTCACTGTGTTGGTGAGTGATAAACCAGGCGGTAACTCGATTCCCAAGAGAGCCGAGAAAGCCCTTCAGATACCCGGCATCCTCAGTCCAGCCTCCGTCGATGGCGATGAGATGGCCGTGTGCTGTGCGCAGGACGTAGCTGTTCATCTGATTGTGCGTCTGTGCCGGCAGTTGCCACAGCGTAAACCTCTCAGTGCTGGTCGGCATCAGGCCACCTCCTTAATAGCGCCGGCTATTGCTCGCCGGATGCGGGCGCAGTGTTGTGTTGGGCGGACGTCCTCGGTGACGCCGATGGTTGATTGTCCACATAACGGATCCAGCATCAAGTAATCCTCTTTAATAGACATGAGATCACCTCCTCGCAAAAATGTGCAGTCAATTATATTGAAGTTACGAAAGGGTCAATAATACCAAATGTCTTAGCTGACGAACTGGGACCTTCATCAACCTTGTGCTCGGATGTTTCGCGACAATGTTTGCCCTGGGCATGTATATCCTGCAGCTGTTAGACTGGAAGGCTCCTGTTCCAACGGCCTACTTCCACTCCCCGAACATGTTTCCCTTGAACATGCTCTCGGCAACCGTGGCGTTATCGATAGATCTCATTCCCAGCAGACCCAGCGCGATGTACTGCATGTGGTTCAGTCTCACGTTGCCTCCCGTTGATGGTTGGTTGGTGACCGTTCTTATTGTCTGTGATCATAATTCTTGCACAACGTGGGAGGCGAAAGCCACGTTGTGGTTAAGGTACTTCTAATTTCCGCGCCATGTTGGCCTCAGCAAAACCCGGCGCCGTGCTCATACCCTTCCCCGCAATCCCCAGGGCCACATGGACCGAAGGAGCCAGTTGGCCAACCACTGCATCTTCATGTGGGTGGCTCATGACGTAACCCGCCCAGGATTTTCCGATGGACCAGTTATCGAGATGTACCATGCGCTTGCCGTACGCCAGGATCGCCTCCCGCACCTCAGCACGATTGTCGAATCCGGTTGAATCACTAAGGGGGAAATACTGATGCGAATCTCCAATGATAATGGTGCTGTCATCCGCCTGTTTGAACAACAGATGAATACCCCACTCTTTGTATGTCTTCCCCATAGGTGAGGCTAATAGATCTGTGTAGGACGTGCAGACCTTGAAACCGGGATAACGGCGTACCGAGAGTCCAGAGAGAATGTTGTGACGCAGGTCGAGTGCGGCCTGCGTTCCGGTCCTCAGCATGTCGATCTTGCAGATCTCCATACCGCTCTGGCGAAAGAAATCCGGATATAAGATACGGTATTCGATACCGCTGCAGATCACGGTCGTGCCACACGAATACTGACTGCCGCTGCTATCCGTCAACCTACAGCCGCTGGCCTCGGATTCGATGCCGACGACGCAGGTATCGGGCTTGAAGATAACATTCTCATCCTCCGAAAGCTGTTCAAGGACCAGGTGAATAAAACGTCTGGGGTCTACGCTCAGGTCTCCGGGAAAGAGCAACCCCCCGCGAGCGTACTCGGGGTCTATGAAGGGATAACCGTTGATCAGGTCGGTTGGGGTGAGGTATTCGGCGCGTTTTCCCAGCGAGGATGAGAGATCGGCAAACTCGCGAATTACCCGGTCCTCCAGTTCGGTCTCGACGACGTAGAGTGAACCCCGATGCCGAATGGTGAGGTCTTGCTTATTCTCGTCTTCCAGTTGCAAATACAACTCATTGGTTCGCTGCGCGAAACCATCCCACTCTCCCGGTGCCGCGATCGTCCCGGTGACAATCATGCCGAAGTTGCGTACCGTCGCCTGCCGTGGCGCCGGGTCCCGGTCGACCAGCAGGGTCTTGAGCCCGCGCTGCGCTGCAAAGTAGGCGTGAAAAGTGCCTACGATGCCCGCACCGACTACCACTACATCAAACGTATTTGCCAAGATTCAACCTACCGTGAGCTCCCAGCAGTTGTGCATCCGCTTTATTATCATCAGTCTTGTTCAGTTTTTCTATCAACTCGGGCTTGATGTGAAGAATTACTGCACTGATGAAGAAAACTCCTATTCCAAAGTATCCGTTATCTCACCACGAAAATATTTCTCCGAAAAAAAACCCCAACCCCTAACCCAACAGAAACATAGATGGCTCGTTTATTTAGAAAATCCATTATTCGACACCTCCAAAAATGCTTTTGAAAAAGCACGCAAGATCTCGCACTATTCCTGGTACAAGCGGACCAAATGGGTTTGCTAATCTGGCACTCTTCGACGCCACCCATCGTATCCCGATACTCACGGTCCTGATTTCAGCGTCCTGCCCTCGCCTTTTCGGTTACCAGCATAGACCACACCGTTGCCATAGTCATGGGCGTATATCTCGACCACGCCCTCGCCTGTTTTGTTAAAACCCGCAAAACCGAAGCCATTGCCACTGCCGCCGGCCCCTGCATGGATCAGTTTCTGACCTGTCTTCGAATTGACCATCAACAGGCCATCCCCGCTGATGTCGGACCCAGCAGAGATCAACACCTGACCTTCATCATTTCTCTACATCTACCATCTCCCTTTGCAATGACCCGCTTCCTGAAGACCGCAATTGGGTAGATAGTTCCAGACGCGATCGTACAGCGTCGGATCCCGTGTTGGCTCCACGCGGTCACCTGCAGGAACGAAAATCACCATTCCCTGTCGGACCCGAGTGATGAGGACTCGGTAGGAATTGAGTTTGTACCGTTGATATATTTCACTCCGGTGCACAGACGCTTTAGTATCGGGCGAGCATCGAGCTCTGTCGAGAGAGAATCATCCTGGTTTTCCGGCGTTTCGTTGACTATGCTCGATGAATCTTCTTCCTTCGACACTCTATGTTTGACGTCGCCGCCGAACTGGGCGAAGACAATTCACCCAACCGAGCCGCAATCATGACATCCATCGAAACCAGCACAGAATTTGAGATCACCCCCGAACTGAAATATGAGCTCGATCTACGGGGATACTTTGTTCTCAGAGGTCATTACGATGAAGACGCCATCAGAGAATTCCACAGCGGGATCGACGAACTCCAGGCCATCCCCATCGAGTACGCAGCTTACCAGAAGATAGGCGTGGCCACGTATGCCCTGGCTGAGTCCATCGAGGACTCACAGCACCCGGTGTGGAAGGGTGAACACAGAGCGGACAGGCCGCTCAATCCGAAAACCGGGGGTCTCGGCGAAATCAACCATGCCCTGTGCGGAACCGACAGGTTCGACTCCATCGTGCGTGATCCGATTCTCAATATAATCCACAGCACGCTCGCCGGCGGCGCCTTCTTCATTTCCGCCACCTACTTCATCGAAAAAGTGGGGCCCGCCATCGGCGGCGGCCTCCACAACGGCGGCTACCCCATTGACCGGGACATTTATTACGCCTACGACCACACCAATCAGCGTTTCGCCTGCAGCAGCACCAAGAGCGTCGTCATCCTCTCCGACATGACCTACATCGAAAGCGGGCCGTTCGCAGCGATCCCCGGCAGCCACAGGGCCAACTTCTCCTGCCCGTTCGATATGAGCGACGCCACCAAGAACCCGATGTGTGTACCGGTATTCGCGGCACCCGGCGATGTCATCATTTTCTCAGAAGGCATTACCCACAATGCCTACCCAGTGACGGACGACTCCGTCCGCCGATCCGTCTTCTTCAACTACATGCCGGCGATCGGACGCAACAACCTGCCCGACCAGCGCATGTCCATCTATCCCGATCACGTGCTCGAACGGCTGAGTGACCAGAGCGAGATCCTCAGCTCTCCCGGATACATCTGAAAAACCGTTCGCCCGCGTAAGCGGGCCCATTACACCCGGCGGAGGAACCATGGCACAGCAACCCACATCCAGCGTTGGCATCGACAACCCTTGGTACCCGGAGGGAGGACCCGGGCGGCACCTCAAAACAAGACTCAAACGAGGTGATGTCCTGATCGGCCCCATGTTGCAGCAGTTCGCGAGACCGCCACTAATCAAACTGTTTCAGCATGCCGGGTACGACTTCGTCTACATCGAATACGAACACACCTCCTTCGATCCGGGAGATCTGGCCGATACCGTGCAATCAGCCCGCGACAACGGACTTCCCGTCATCGCCAAAACCCCGCAGTTGGAACGGCAGGAGGTCGCGAAACTGTTGGAGGCCGGCGTTGTCGGCATTCAGTTGCCCAGAGCGGAAACCCGAGATCAAGTCGAGACCTTACTGAGCTACCTGAAGTTTCCGCCACGAGGAACCCGCGCGGTGGCGCCAGGATGGGGCAACAGCGACTACCGTGGCGTCACGGACTGGCGAAGTTGGATGGATGAGCAGGATGAGGAGACCGTCGTCGTCGTCCACTTCGAGACCGCGTTGGCTTACCAGAACGCGGAGGACATCTTGAGCCTACCGGGGATCGATATGTGCTATGTTGGACCAGGTGATTCGTCGATCGAACTGGGACATCCCGGCGACTACAATCACCCGGAGGTGCGCGGACCGATGGAGGACGTACTTGAATTGTGCAAGAAGTACGGAATCGCCTTCGGAACCACGCCGTCGGACGGCGAGGCGGCCGGCGAATGGGCGCGCAAGGGCGCCTGTTTTTTCGAAACCCAGTCAGAGATCGGGTTGATTCGCGCCGGCGCCGCGGCGCTGCTGGCCGACTACAGAGGAAATATCGGGTAGACTCTGACCCTGGCCTTCACGCCACCCGGTTTACTTGAAGTGGAAAGAGTAGGCTTGGCACTCTTGAACAGGCCATTGTCTCTGGTGTCGTCCCCTGCAACGATCATTGGCTGTTCGGTCTTCGAGAAGACCATAAACGTGCCATTGCCGTCAAGGTCGGATGCCACACCAAACACCACCGTCCCCTCATCATTGGTCACGATAAGCTTCTTACCCCTGATGATCCCGTCTCATCGGTCGTGGCCCCTATCAACGCCACAGAGCACACACTCGTTGCCGGCAATACCAAAAGTTTCCGGTACCGGTTTGCTCGACGTTCCAGGCGTTCCGATCGCTGTTCGATGTTATGAGAGCCTCCTCGTGGTCGCCGACAGTATAAAAAACACCATTGTCGCCACCAACCGGTTTATCTCGAAGGCCCGCATGGCAACGGGTTTTGGCTAATTCCTGCCCGTGAGCGAACACGCTTTCGCTTAGGCCTTGCAGGCTTCTCAGTAACGTCACCTCCCAAGCTATCGGAAGATAGAGAATCCAAAAGGGTCTCGTTTCTGAGTGAGCAGCTCACGCCACCGCAGCCAGAGCGGCGAACAGTGCTTTGATATACCCAACTGAATAGGCCAGGCCTTGTCCCCCTTTGGCGGAGCCGTCCCCTTCCAGGACGGGGACGTGGTCTGGGTTGAGGGTGCCGTCGTAGCCCACCCGGTGCAATTCCAGCAGGATCTTGAACATGTTGTTGTCCCCATCGTCCAGCAAAACTTCTTCAAAGCCGCCGGCCGTGGGCAAGCTACCGCGCACATTGCGGAAGTGGACCTCGAATATGCGACCCTTGCGGCCGTAGTTGTGGATTTCGTCCATAATCAGAGCACTGCCGCCGGCCTCGTGGCGGGTGCCGCAGCAGTAGAGATAGCCGACGTTGGGGCTGGGGAAGGCATCGATGAGACGGTGGAAGTTGAGACCGCCCAGAGGGCTATCCGGATGGGGCGTATCCGAGGGGTGAGTCATAAGTTTTACATCGTATTCTTCGGCGATGGGCACAAGTTTTTTGTAGGCCAGGCACAGGCGTTCCCACCAGAAGTCAAGTTCTTCCAGCGACGGCGGTCCGGATTGATCTTCGGCGTGGGCGAGACTCTCGCCCCGCATGGTATATCCGCCTCGGTGTACGGCGTTCAGGTGTTTGCCCATCCAGGGGAAAGTATCGTTGTGAAAGCTGAGCCGGACCAGGGGGACGCCGGCTTCCCCATAAACCTGCACGGTTTTGCAGGCGGCCTCTATCTCTTTGTCACCACCTTCCTGGTCCTTCATGAAGGCGGCACCGAGGACGACACTGACGCGGTTCAGGCGCAGCCCCCAGGCCTGGACCTTCTTTTTTATCTTCAGGAGTTCATCCAGATCGGGGTAGTTTTCGCCAGGTACGGTAGGCGCTTCGACGCCATCGATGCAGTCGGCGCCGAGTTGAGTGACTTTTTTCAAGTACGGATCCGACAGGTCGCGGCCCCAGACGGCTATTCTCATCATGATCCAGGCTCCTTTATAGCGGGTAAAATAAAAAAATAACCCTGACCAACCCTATGTGTATGCAATCAGCTCTGGCAGAGGTGTAATCGCTTAATACTGGAGTTCGTGCTGTGTTTTTCTGCGGGTTTAGAGGTCAAATACCTGAGTAATCGCGTTGCGCAACGATTCAGCACTCGTCTCTGCATAACGGCGCGTCATCGCGATTTTTCATGGGCCGACGAAATAGAGGACGGCGTTTTCAGCTTTGTATGTGGGCTTGCATATTGGAAAAAATTTTCCATAGGAACGCTGATCGTACGACCCAAACTCGAATAACCAAAGATGGGAAATATACCGAGCATGGACACGTAACATCAGCGTTCATTCTCAAGTGATTTTACAAGTACATTCATGCGACTGGGTTAGTTTAGCTCCGTGTACGTGTGCCGTACATGCGGATACGTTAACTATAAGCCGGGTCGTCAGTCGGTTCGGCAACACTGTTCAAATAAGGCCAGCTTCCCGCTATGAGATAGCGCCGAACCCTAGCCCATCCAAGTTGCTAGTTGCCGACTTGGCTGAAGCGAAATACGTGCTGTCCTTCTTCGGGTAGTTGACTCCACACATTGCGGCGCATTACCAGTGTCCGAGTCCGGTTTCTGCCAAGCAGAGAATGTCTATAGGACACGGTCAACATGGTGCGCACCTTTTTTGTCTTGTTAGGCATGCCGCAATGCCACATACGCGGGTCGCGCAGCACTATCGAACCAATCGGTGCCAGCATCCGCGCGGATGGTCTGTCGGACGCCCATGCATCAAAACTCTTGGTCTCGTCGGGATAGGGGCCCGCATAAAGATGTGTGCCAGGCCATACTTGTGTGGCGCCCGTTCGCACGGTGAAGGGCACCAGGGGAATGCTGGTTACGACTGCCGACGCGGGCAGCGCGATTGGCAGATTCTCGAAAAGAGGGTCCGAGTCACGGTGCACGT
>CAYNZV010000140.1:0-8267 GCA_964401715.1 uncultured Gemmatimonadaceae bacterium
CGAATGTACGCAGCACACGAAACGAATGGATTGGCACGATCTGCGGCAGGGCGGGAACCTGATTAGCCTTTGGTTCGTCCCCTTTCGGGGAGTTGGAGCACGCCAACATTACCATGCTAATGGCAATTACCCTTGGCATTATGTCCATGTTGAACGGCGTACGATAGTTATTCATGGGCCAGTTCTGATCGGTTTCACTTCACATCCGCGTCAAACACTAAAATACACCAATGCCCCGGGTCTTGCAGCTACAGGGTCCAGCATGTGGAAACTCCTCTCTCCCGCAAGGCGCTTCCGAAAGTAGCGACGATGTTCATAACCTTGCTTTCTCTCGTGCTACGGTCAGAGTACATTGGTAACATGATGCGACGCGCTATTATCTGCGCCCTTTTATCCACCTTGTTGGCAGTACCCGGGCAAGCTCGTTCGCTAATCGCCCAAAGTTACGAGGCTGGATCGTTGGATTACGAGACCGCGTTGCTGTATGAGGTGTATGCCGTTCGCGAACCTGCTTTTCTTCCTGCTGAGCTGCAGCCTTCGCCGAAACATCTGCATCCTCGTTGCGGCACCCCTGTTTTTGTCACTGCGGTGCAGGCAGCGCCTGAACTAAGCCCATCTTATCGCGCCAAGCTCGCACATACCTTGCAGCGTCCGACTCGGCCAAACAACCTGATAACCCCTTCAGGAAGGTTTCGCATTCACTATGAACTGGATGGGCGGCACGCGGTCGATCCGGCCGACGAGGACGGCAACGGCATCCCCGATTATGTGGACGAAACCGCCGCCACCTTGGATCGTGCGTGGAACCTAGAAGTAGAGCAGTTGGGATACCGGGCACCGTTGGAGGATGGCAGCGTTGGAGGTGGCAGCGAGTACGACATATACATAACTGACCTCAGCGGCGCTGGAGTTTACGGATACACTCTCCCCGAGCTCTCGGGCAATACGACACCGGCTTACATTGAAATCGACAACAATTTCACCGATGCGATCTACTCCCAAACTCGCGGACTGGATGCCTTGCACGTCACCCTCGCCCACGAGCTTTTCCATGGAATTCAGTTTGCTTATTACGCCGGCCGCAATGGGTTGTGGTGGCAGGAAGCCTCGGCAACCTGGATGGAAGAGATCGCCTATCCCGACGTGGATGATTACCTGCAGTACGTGCCCAGCGTGCTGCACCGACCGGAGCGCGCTTTGAGCAGCGGCAACTTCACGGTAGAAACGCGGATTTATGGAAGTGCCATCTTCGCCCACTTTCTTGCCCAACGTTTCGACTCCGAACTAATTAGAGCCGTGTGGGAAGAAATGGGTGTCAGCAACCACGCGCGCCTAGTCAACTTCGAACGCGCCATTCGCCAGTGGACTACAGGTGGTTTGGGTGCTGCCATTGGTGAGTATGCGGTGTGGAACTATTTCACCGGGGTCAACCATCGAGTCGGTTTGTTCTACGAGGAGGGTGACAAGTACGGAGAGGTACGCTCACGAATCCTGCAAACCGCCGCGAAAATCGCCGACGCCGACAGTGGCCAGGTAGATCACACCGGAAGCGCCTATCTGCGCTTGAAGCCGGTGGGAAGCGGCGGTTTGGCGTTGCAAATAGAGACGCCCGAAGGTAGTTGGCAACGGCAACTGCTACTGGTATCTCCTGATTCGGTAGAGGTGGTTACCGCCGACGAAAACACAATCGAGATTCGCGATTGGCAGCGGTTCGATGAGATCGTCGTCGTGCTCACCAGCATAGAACAAAACGGTACTGGTTTCGAATACACGGTACGGGCCGAATACGATTCCAAGTTGCGGGACGATGACCCCAGCTCCGTGGTCTTCAGGCTGGGACAGAACCGACCAAATCCCTTCAAGGTCTCGAAAAACGCGGAAACCGTAATTTCTTACACGCTTCGGCGGGCTACTACCAACGCCAAAATTTCGATCTTTTCGTCCTCGGGAGAGTTGGTCCGGGTGTTGCAGTTGGGTTACCGCTCGGCGCGCTCACATAACGTCGTGTGGAACGGTACCAATCAGAACGACGAAACAGTTGCCAGCGGTATCTATTATTATTTCCTCGAGGCTGATGGTGAAGTCCGGTGGCGGGCGATGGCGCTAATGCGGGAATGATTCTGGTCTTTTAGAAGCAGTCGCCATGGATGCGGATCAGGCAAGGGAGCCCAAATTGCCCGTCCGAAAGGCTTCCGCCATAGCTTTTGGCACCTCGGCTTCCGCTTCCCGAACTCGAGCGCTCATCTCCTCTACCAATGCGGTCATTTCCTGTTCCCGCGCCTTCGCCATCGCGCGGCGCTCTTCAGCCTTGGCTTGGGCAATCTTGAGATCCGCGTTCGCCTGATCCATCTGCAGACTGGCACCGATGTTCTCGCCAACATCCACGTCAGCTATATCGATGGAGAGAATTTCGTAAGCTGTTCCCGAATCGAGCCCACGGCTCAAGACCGTTTTCGAGATCAAGTCCGGATTTTCTAGCACCGCCTTGTGGGTTTCGCACGAACCGATACTGGTAACGATCCCTTCACCAATCCGGGCGATAATCGTCTCTTCGCCAGCACCGCCCACCAAGCGGTCTATATTGGCTCGAACTGTCACCCGGCAGGTGGCTCGGACCTGAATCCCGTCTTTCGCCACCGCCGTAATCAGTGGCGTATTGATCACTTTCGGGTTTACGCTGACCTTGACCGCTTCTAGCACGTCCCGGCCGGCAAGGTCGATGCTGGCGGCACGCTCGAAGGTTAGATCGATGTTCGCTTTATCGGCAGAAATCAACGCAAGAATCACGGCTTCGACGTTACCTCCGGCCAGGTAGTGAGCTTCCATACGGTCCAGGTCGACCTGTAAGCCCGCTTTGGTGGCGCTGATTTTCGGTTGGACGATGGCACGAGGCGGCACTTTGCGCAGCCGCATACCCACCAGATCCTTGAAAATCTGCACCCGCACCCCGGCGAAGAAGGCACTAATCCATAGCGCGATCGGCACGAAGTAGGTGAGTAGCACCAGAAACAGGGCGATGGCTGCGAGCAGTAGAATCGAAAGTTTATCCATATCGGCTAATCTACAGGAAGAAAAAACGGCACTGAAACGGTATTACAGTGCCGTTATCTATATACGTGGCGTGTTCGTTATTGATCGATCGTTTCGTTTAAACGTCTTCGGCTAAAGCCCGTAAGAACTGGTGTCGTGAGGGATGGCGCAACCGGCTCAGGGCACGTTCTTTGATCTGGCGCACCCGCTCGCGAGTCACGCCCATAAGGTCGCCGATCTGCTCGAGGGTCAACGCTTCGTGGCCATCCAAACCGAAATAGAGCCTGATTATGCGCAGTTCCCGCTCATCTAGGCTATTGAGTACACTCTCCAGCTGATCCTTGGCAGATTCGCACAGCACATTCGCGTCCGGTTTCACCTGAGACGTATCAGACAAAATGTTCAACAAGTTGCGCTCGTCGTCATCCTCGAACGATTCGTCCAAGGAACGAACAGCGCGGGCGCTGAGCATGGTCTCCAGCACTTCCTCCTTCGGCACTTCCAGTTCGGCGGCGATCTCTTCGATTCGAGGTTCCGCCTCTCGGCCCTGGCCGAGTCTTCGGGAGGTCTTCGAAATGTCCTTGAGCAGACTTACCTTGTTCATAGGCAGCCGCACTGTGCGTGCGTGTTCTGCAATAGTCTGCAGAATCGACTGTTTGATCCACCAAACGGCGTAAGAGATGAACTTGTACCCCTTGGTACCGTCGAACCGGTCGGCCGCAGTCAGCAACCCGACGTTGCCGGCACTGATCAGGTCCGACAGGGGCAGACCGCGATTTTGATAATTCTTTGCCACGTCTATCACGAAGCGAAGGTTGGCTTGAACAAGCTCATCCCGAGCGCACTGATCGCCATCCTGAATCCTAGCCGATAGCTCAACTTCGCGCTCACGTGACAGCGGTTTCGAGTCGGCGATATCGTCGAAATAAAGCCGCAACGTGCTTTCTCTATCACCCAAGCTATCTTGCATATAGCCCCTATTCTTTGTGGTTTTGAGAAACATGCCGAAGCTGCTACCCAAGCGGTTGGGAGTGGTTACAGTTCGGTCGAACGGCCACTGATTATGATACGGCGTTGATGCCCCCAGAGCAACAAAAAGTTGCACTTGACAAAGGAAGGTGGAATCCACGTCAGTGGAAATATTGATATTAGCGATTTCCGGTGACAATTCATTCGGAGACTGATTACCCGGCTTGGACCGTTTCGATCGGACCTTCTGAGCTTAGTGCCTTTGTCCCTTTTTTCTATTCGTCCCGAGCACAGCGGAATCCAATGAAGTTGGTGCGGTCTTCCGGGTGTCGCCCACCACGGTGGGAAGTGCGCAGGCTTAATGGCTGGTTGAGCCACGATCCGCCACGCAACACGCGGTCGCTACCATTGGAAGGTCCAGTAGGATTTTTCGGCGGGCTTGAATCGTAATAACTTTCGTCGAACCAATCCCCCGCCCATTCCCACACATTTCCCGCCATGTCGAGTGCTCCGTAGGGCGACTGGCTCTCCGGGAAAGCGCCGACAGGGGTCGTATTATTGTCAAAAGCGTCGCCGCTGTCCACATAGTTAGCGTGTGTACCGGAGATGGTCTCGCCCCAAGGGTAAGTCCGGCCATCGGTGCCTCGCGCCCCCTTTTCCCATTCCGCCTCAGTAGGGAGACGTAAACCCGCCCAGCGGCAATATTCGTCGGCTTCTTCCCAACTAACTTGGGTCACCGGATGTTCATCCAACTCTGACCGATGTTCAATGCCCAATACGGCTGCGTAAGCGTTCCACTGCCCGTTGGTCACTTCTGTCTGATCCAGATAAAAACCGTCCAGTTCCACTCGATGTTGTGGACGTTCGTTGGTGAAATCGCGATCAGATCCCATCAAGAATGGGCCGGCGGGGACATGTACCATTTGATGGCGGGTGCCACCAATTAGGTCCAGCTGGAGAGGAGAATCCTGAGTTTTCAGGTGCCAACCAGGGAACTCCAACCAGCGATCCGATCCAGTTTGGACCCAAAGCCCCAAGCGGTAAAAGCCGATTCCGGGTAGTTCCCCCCCAATACGAACGAGGGACTTCCAGGTTTCGCTACCATTAACCCGCTGTAGGTTTGGAGGTTCCAATAGCGGCGTCAGTTGGATTTCCTCATCATCCGCCGAGATCGCGGTCAGCCGGAGATCAGTGGTAGCCAAAGGATAGCTGCTGACAATCGACCAACCGAATTGTGGCCTCGGCTGAGGTTCAATTGGCATTCCAGAAACAAAGAGGTATTCGTTGCATTTGTTGGATCCACAATGCGACCAGTCGAAACTCTTGGCGTTGGAGCTTGGTTGCCAACCGAAAAAGGACGACTCGGCGTTGTTAAAGGACTGGGGAATTTTCAATCGCAGCTGTCCGCGTCCAACCTGCGAAACCTCGGGTATATGAGCCATGGCTTGTCTTTCCGCAAACTGCGTGGCATCGTTCATGGACAAGCCGTCGAGGGCCCTTGCATTGAGAGGCTGACGGAGGTACAAAGCGACAGGTCTTTCGCCGGCGGTTTCCACGGTCACCATGTGCCAAACTCGGGTGCTGTCGCCGAATTCGATCAGGTAATTGAATGCCGTGAGGAGGGCACCGGCAGCACTAGGCTTCTCTTGGACTGAAAACAGCAGGTCAGCAGTTCCATCGAGATCTAGATCCTGAACGCCCACCAGACTCCTAGCGTCGACATCGAGCACAACAACCAAGTCAGTGCTCCCGTCGCCGTCGGTGTCTTCATTTTCAGTGCTGAATCGACGCCGGACGACATCACCAATCTTTAGGAACTGGTTTTCTGGTATTTGAACCGATTCCAGTGTTAGCGTTTCCACCTGAATGCCACTCACCAGTACCCTAAAAATCTCAGATTGAACCCGTCGCGCCACCGGTCTAGGCGCCAATGCCCGGAAAACGGAAGTGGAAAGTATTGTTGCTCCATCGAGAAGCAACATCTTGCCCGACGCAACAGCAGCCGGCGTCGACAATCGGTACAGGTAAACACCTGCTGCAACAGCCACACCAGCGGCGTTCACACCATCCCAGGTGGCGCCATGGATGCCAGGAGTTAGATGGTCATCGACCAAGGTGCGAACCGGCTGTCCCAGGATGTCGTAGACCACCAAACGGACTGTTGTTGCGACGGTTAAGGAGAAATCGATGCTGGTGGTGGAATTGAACGGATTGGGATAATTCTGCTGCAGGTTAAACGCTGACGAAAACCCACCGGTGCTACTGACGACAGTTGGAGGAAACCCGAAGTGTATGGTATACGACCCGTCCTCACCACTTATGGCAATGAAACGATCGCCCTCCGAGTTCTCGAATGTCACGCGGGCACCAATCACGGGATTGCCCTCGGTATCGGATACACAACCGGAAATTGTCTGACCCCATCCTGACTGTACGCTGGCAATCAAGGCGGCAGTTAACAGCACGATTCGCCTGCAGCAGTTCAAATGCACCTGCCTATATGCAAATACGAGCCACGTCCCAATATGACGTAACCCGAGCAAGCTTCATCGGCACCAAAGGGCGGGTTTGAACCAACGCGGAATGCACCGGCCCATTGCATCAAACTCCCAATTCCAACCGGTTTGGATTTATTGCGCGGGTCCGAATACCAAGGCAAAAAGCAATCTACAGGATCGGTGTTGTAGTATCAAACCGCTCTCAGGTCGATAGACTCCTACGCTTAACTCCCCCTTGGGTAAATTTGATGAGGTCATTCTTGCCGCAAAAATATTCGGTTCAGATCTACCCCTGGTAGAATCGATTCGCCTCTGTCTTGTTTCCGTTATCGTAATACTCGGACCAAACCTTCTGGGCAGTTATTAAAAGGCCCCGTAAAATCACGGGGCCTTTTAATAACTGAAATTGGAAAAATTGTGC
The DNA here is from genome assembly GCA_964401715.1 of uncultured Gemmatimonadaceae bacterium. Classification (GTDB taxonomy): domain Bacteria; phylum Latescibacterota; class UBA2968; order UBA8231; family UBA8231; genus CAYNZV01. The sequence goes on from CAYNZV010000140.1 coordinate 6,919, forward strand.
GGAGCAGAACTGGTAAAATTCTGTCAGGTGAATTTGCTGAAAATTCAGCTACCGAATATGCCCAGTTCACTTGCTCCTTAAAGGAATCCGCTTGTGCCGTAATTCTTGGTTCCCACCCCACAAATAAGGCCCACGGTTTACGTCATGGGGCCATACCCTGAACCGCGATCGCTGAGAACTCCAAACGAGCATGGATATCGTATAAACCCTACACCATATTCCCTTTCTGTTGCACGGCAGACTGATCACTTTCTTAATTATTAACGACAACTTCGGCATGAAAGATCCAACCATTCGCCCCGCCACAAAACTCGCCTACCCCACCATTGGGATCTCTCTTCTGCCACCCGTTTCAGTATTTCTGTCATCTCAGGTACCATCGAGATTTCGGTCTCACGACCCTTCAAAAGCTCGAGTGGTCTAAGGCGTGGCGATCTTTTACGTTCGACAGACCCTCTTTTAGTGCAGATATCCAAACACGATATCCTTTTCGGTTTAAGTGGACTCCATCGCCGACATGAAATTCGGCCTGTAAGCTTCCGTTCTCGTCTTTTAGCCTATATCCCGTATCAACAAAAACCGCATTTGAGTAATCACTGGTCAAATCCGCCAAAGATGAGTTTAGATTTGAGATTCTTGAGTTAGAAAAGCTTCCTAATGAAATACTGTTAGAAATTGGTAGCACTGAGCTCACAATCACCTTGGTTTGCGAAGCAACGTTTTGAAGGATTGCCCTAAAATTGTCAATTATTTCGGTGTCTTCTCGCCGTTTAAGATCATTAACGCCGACTGCAAACACGACCGCTTCAGCCGTTTTCACGGAGTTGTAGTGCGGTAGTCGTCTGAGAACACCCAAAGTGGTGTCAGAACCGATACCATAGTTCACGCTCAATGTGCTGACGGCTGATGTTGCCAATCCTTGGGTGATGCTGTCTCCGATGAATATTGTCGCTCCGTTGGGAATCAGAGCGTCCATCCTTTTGTGGTAGGCAAGCATGCGATAGTAATCCGACGTCAATTCTTGGGGCACAGTACCGAGTTTCCCCTCAACCTTTTCAATGAAATCAGACTTTACAGCCATCACGGCAATCAGTAAATGGAGAAATACTACATAGATCGCTTTGGTAGCGGGACCTAAGCGGGGATATCGCAACTGCGAATACATACTGCGGACCAGATTTTCCTTGTAACTGGTAATCTGTCGTTCATCGGTTCCTGTTTGGCTCGATAAAGTCAATCTGCCCCCGACCCAAAGAGAATCTCGTCTATACTTCTGCCAAATGAACGGAAATTCTTGATACCCAAGGAAAATACTCTCCTCGTCCCTTTCTTCCATCCTTGCCCAAAAA
>CAYNZV010000141.1:0-8260 GCA_964401715.1 uncultured Gemmatimonadaceae bacterium
GCTTCAAGTCGACTACGTTACGCAGTGGCTTCTTCTCGAGGAATCGCTGCAGGTTGTCGCCGAAGATCTTGAATACGCGTGTGTCGTAGTTGCTCGGGTAACCGGCAGTATGGGGGGTGACGATGACGTTAGGCATCGTCCAAAGTGGACTGTTGGCCGGGAGTGGTTCTTTCTCAAACACGTCGAGCAGGGCTCCCGCGATAGTGCCTGCCCGAAGCGCCTCGACAAGCTCGCTTTCCACAATCACCGAGCCCCGGGCAATATTGATTAGAAACGTGGTGTGGCCCATCAGCCGAATCTGCTCGCGACCAATTAGCCCGGTGGTTTCCGGAACCTGTGGAACGGCAAGGACAACAAAGTCGGAGAGTTGCAGAAGTTCGTCGAGGCCAGTTGGCGGAAAAAGAGTGTCGACGCCTGCGACCGACTGGGTCGCATCTCGTTTCGAGCCGACCACCGTCATCCCGGCGCTTTTAGCACGACCGGCTATGGCTGTGCCAATCGAGCCGAGCCCGACCACGCCGAGCACTCGTTCTGCGAGCGGCGCAACGCCTCGTGCATGCCATTCCTTGCGCGATTGTTCTCGCATGAACCGCGGGAAATCCCAGTGCATCATTGTTATACCCGCCATTACGTAGTCTGCGATGATTTCGCCATGCATACCACGCGCACTGGTAACGATGAGGTCGCCGATACGGTCGCGGATCGGAAAGATCGAGTCGACGCCCGCGTTGGTACTCTGAAACCAGTGTAGCCGACGCGCCTTGTCAAAGACTTCGACGGGAAAATGTTGGGCTAGGAGAACGTCTGCCTCTCCCACGTGACGATCGAGCGACGCCGCATCGTTGGCGCTAAAGACGCGCAGAGCGGGGAAGCGTTCTCGGATCAACGCCGTATAGCGTTCGTCTGGTTGAGGCCCGGGAAAGTAGACAAGGACAGTGACGTCATCGTCAGAGGCAATCGTGGAGGGGAGCGTCATGGCTAGCTTATCCTTTGTGCATTTACCGACGATCGTTTCTAGTCTACCATAGAGTACGGCGTAGCCACGCTATGCGACAAGTTGGTACAGATCGGGGGCGAAGGCTACCGGTCATGGCCGGCACGTCATTTTCTAAGTGGCCCCGGCTCACTTTGCCAAGGAAACTGTTACAGAAAATCCTGAGCTGATTAATGATCAACGAAGAAGATTCGCTCCAGCGTAGCGCACGGCAATCAATGGCGCCCAACCGACAGTTCGACAGGGAGACCGAGGGATGAGCGACACCGAGCTTTGTTATCTCTCGGCAACCGAGGCGGTCGCACGCTTCAGGCGGCACGAGCTGTCGCCGGTCGAGCTAATGCAAGCGCTCATCGCACGGGCGGAAGCGGTCGAGCCGAAGGTGAATGCCTTCGCTGACACCTATTTTGATGAGGCGCTGACAAAGGCGAGTCGCGCTGAGGCCAAGTACATGAAGGGGCGTACCCGTGCGCTCGAGGGCCTGCCGCTCGCGGTCAAGGACCTAACCGCGGTCAAGGGCCGTGTGACCACCAAGGGTTCCTTGGTCTACAAGGACAGCGTTGACGACCATACCAATCCTGCTGTTGAGCGTCTGTTGCAGGCTGGCGCTATCCTCCATGCCCGATCGACGACTCCAGAATTCGGTAACAACTGGGTAACCACCTCTCGGTTGCACGGTACGACACGCAACCCATGGGATGATCGCTACACCTGCGGCGGTTCATCGGGCGGTTCGGCGGCGGCGCTGGCGGCCGGTACCACGACGTTGGCCACCGGATCGGACAACGCCGGGTCGCTACGCGTGCCGGCGGCCTGCTGCGGTATCATCGGCTACCGAGCACCGCATGGTCGGATTCCTTCGGACCCGCCCTTTAATCTGGAAATGTACAGTGCTGTGGGGCCAATGACGCGCACGGTCGCCGATTGCGCACTGATGCAGAACGTCATGGCCGGCCCGCACTCGCTGGACAACGCGGCGATTCGGCCCAAATTGCGTATCCCCCAAAGACTGGGGGGGATCGAAGGCTGGCGCATCGCTTATTCCCTCGACCTCGGCTTCCGCGAGGTCGCACCCGAGGTCAAGTCATTGACGCTGGCCGCGCTTGATGCACTTCGCAGCGAGGGGGCCGAAATCGAAGAGGTCGAGCTCGGTTGGACCGAGCAGCTTACTGGTGTGACGAGGCGCTATTTGGGGTTGGTTTCTAGTGGTTCACCAACCCGAGATTTCGGCGACCAGGCGAACCTGCTCTGCGACTACACGCACTATTACCTTCAGAACCGTCCTGCGGTCTCGGGCAGGGCGCTTTACGAGGCTTTCGAGCTTGCCAACGAAATGCAGTCGACCCTTGGCCCCATTCTTGAACGCTGCCACGCTTTCATCTGCCCAACCAACGCGACCCAGGCGGTACCCGCTGAGCTGAAACCGTGGGATACGGGCTTAACCATCAACGGCGAGTTTGTGAATCCCAACTACGGCTGGGTGCTGACCCACCCTTTCAACATGTTAGGCCGATTGCCAGTTCTAGCTGTGCCGTCCGGTATCGACAAGAATGGCTTGCCCAGTGGTATTCAGATCGTTGCTCGCGCTTTCGACGATGTGCGTGCCTACCGCGTCGCTTCGGCGCTTGAACGCGTCCGTCCCTGGCTCGACACACCGGAACGCCGGCCGAGCATCTGCGGTGTTTGATACACAGGTTGGTGAGCCTCTCTTTCCGGAGATATGCTGCCAGTCAACGTCAATGACCAAGGCGACCGATGCCAGAGATGATCTAGGGCCGGTCCACACTCGTTTTCTATCCTATTCCAAGAATATCGTCGAACTTGTAAAGGATAAAAGTGCCAAAGGCGTCAATCTCATCGCGTTTGCAGCCAAATATCCAACGAATGCCGATATAACTATCCAGTCGCCAACTTTCAGAAAGCGAAAAATCAGCTGATGGATCGAGCCCCTCCCAAGTCGGCCGAAGTGGTTATTGTAGGGGGTGGCGTCATAGGCAGTAGCATCGCTTATCACCTGACCAAGCTTGGCGTGACAGACATAGTTCTTTTAGAGCGCGGCAAGCTTACTTCCGGCACGACCTGGCATGCAGCCGGCCTAATTATGCAACTTCGGTCGAGCCACACCTTGACCGAACTTTCCCGATACAACGTGCAGCTCTACCGATGTTTGGAGACAGAGACAGGACAAGCGACGGGAATCAAGCAGAACGGTACCCTGAGTGTGGCACGCACCAAGGAGCGCATGCATGAGACCAAGCGGTTAGCCACGATCGCCAAGAGCTACGATATCGAGGCACATATAATCGGGCCGAAAGAGGCGAACGACCTTTACCCGGCGATGAACCAGGAGATTATCGAAGGGGCGATCTATATTCCGAAGGACTGCCAGACCAACCCAGTCGACACCACCATGTCTCTGATCGCCGGGGCCAAGCAGCGTGGCACAAAGGTGTTCGAAGACATGCCCGTCACTGGCCTCCAGTCGCTTGCATCTCGGAATTATCGAGTGAAGACGCCCTCGGGCGAAATCAAATGCCAAACTCTGATCCTTTGTGCCGGGCTGTGGACTCGCGATCTAGCTGCGCAGTTGGGAATCCATGTGCCGCTTTATCCTTGCGAGCACATGTACGTGGTCACGGAACCACTCGACTTCGTCGAGCCGACTCTGCCGGTACTCCGAGATCCCGACGGTTACGTGTACATCAAGGAAGATGCGGGCAAGCTGCTCGTGGGCTCCTTCGAGCCGGAAGGCAAGCCCTTACCCATGGAAAAGTTGCCCTCCGACGCGCAATTCATCGAGTTGCAGGAGGATTGGGGCCATTTCGAGCTGCCCTTCACTAAGGCGATGGAAATCCTACCGCCTCTAGAACATGCCGGCATTGGAAGGTTTTTAAATGGGCCCGAGAGCTTCACGCCGGATTTGCTATTCATGCTCGGCGAAGCGCCGAGATGTCCGAATTGTTTCATCGCCTCCGGGTTCAACTCGGAAGGCGTTGAGTTCGCCCCCGCTGCAGGCCGAGCGCTCGCCGAATGGATCGTTGAAGGCGACCCGACCATGGACCTGACCATGGTCGATATCGCCCGGTTCGCTCCGTTTCAGACCAACCGGAGCTACCTTCATAATAGGGCCGGTGAATCTGTCGGGTTGCACTACAAGATGCATTGGCCCCACAAGCAGCGTGAGGCCTCCCGGCCGGTGCGGAAAAGCCCGATCCATGATCGCCTCGCGGCGCGAAACGCTTGCTTCGGCGAGGCTATGGGCTGGGAACGCCCCCTGTGGTTCGCGCCGGAAGGCGTCGACGCGACGAATATCTACTCGTATCATAATCCAAACTGGTTCGTATACACGGCCGAAGAGTGCCGAGCTGCTCGAGAAGGGGTTGTCGTTTTTGATCAGACTTCATTCGGCAAACATCTGATCCAGGGACGTCACGCCTGCGCATTCCTCCAAAGGGTATGCGCAGGTGACGTGGACACTCCGGTGGGTAAGCTAGTGTACACCCAGATGCTGAACCGTCGCGGCGGCATCGAAACCGACATTACCGTTAACCGTCTCGGTGAGGACCGTTATCTAATTGTCTCGTCAGCGACGACGCACGCCCGCGACAAGGTCTGGATTGAAAAGCACATGACTCGAGAAGAGCACGTGACCCTGGTGGATGTCACTTCCGCCTATTCCGTGCTCTCGGTGCAGGGACCAACATCGCGGGAACTGTTGGGCCGGATCATCGACGCCGATCTCTCCAACGAGGCGTTTCCTTTCGCGACTTCGCAGGAGATAGATATTGGGTATGCGCGCGCGATCGCCAACCGACTGACATATATCGGAGAATTGGGATGGGAGCTCCATATCCCGAGCGAATTCACCCAGTGTGTGTTCGACGCATTATGTGAAGCCGGCCAGTCGTTGGGCCTGCGCCAGGCCGGATATCACGCCCTGGAACATCTCCGTTCTGAGCGCGCCTATCGCGAGTACGGGCTCGATCTCACCCCAGAGGACACTCCGTATGAGGCAGGCTTGGGTTTCACTGTCTCGTTGGACAAGCCTGGCGGCTTCTTCGGGTGCGAGGCGATTGCGGCGCAACTTGGAAAGCCACTCAACAAGCGTCTGGTGATGTTCAAGATGACTGATCCCGAGCCAGTCTTGTTCCACGATGAGGTCATCCGACTGGACGGCGAGATTGTTGGATATATTAGTTCGGGTGCCTACGGGTTCACGCTTGGATGTTCGGTCGGCATGGGTTACGTCCATCACCCGGAGGGCGTCACCAAGGACCTTGTGGAGAACGGTGACTTCGAGATCGAAATCGCTTGCGAGCGATATCCCACCGAAGCCGCACTTCGCGGATTCTACGATCCGACGAGCGAACGGGTGAAAATGTAGTTGGTATCCGCGTCTACTGTAAATTACAGGAAGCAGCCGAGATTTGAGACCCTAGTAAATCGGTGGTAGGATTTGTGTTAAGAAACCACTAAGGAGGGTTAAATATGAGAATGCTAAGAATTTTTATTGCGTCGGTTGTCGTCTCGATGCTGTCGATAACGCTAGTTCATGCGTCAAGCGGAACATTCCGACAATCCCATTACGGCGGATTTAAAGGGTTAGACCTTGATCCAGCTTCCGAGAATCGGTTCTGGCAAGTCACCGAGAAGACGAAGAGCCGCTAGATTCGGACCGGCGACGGAGGAAAACCGGCTCCGGACCTTGCGACAGAGTGGTCGTCAAACGACGACACAACCGAATGGGTCTTGAAGTTGCGTGAAGGGGTCAAATTCCATGACGGATCCGACTTTGACGCAGCCGACGTGATTTATACGTTTACTCATGTCAAAGATCCCGAATTTGATTCGACAGCCGCAGCAGTCATCAAAATGGTCGACACCATGGAAGCCGTCGACCCGTTTACCCTCAAGCTGACGCTCAGCGCGCCGTACCCGGACCTCGGGTTAGCGCTGCAAGATTATCGTTTACGGATAATTCCGGAAGGTTCGGCGGATACTATTTCAACGACGGGAATCGGAACCGGCCCCTTTATGCTGGATACGTACGATCCTGATGGGACAACCGTTCTGAAAGCGAATCCCGACTATTGGGAGGGCTCGCCCGGTGTCGAGATCATCGAGATCATCGCCATCGTGGATGCGAATGCGCGCGTCCAAGCATTGCAAACCGGTCAAATCGATATGCTTGGCTGGAGTGATATGACTGGGGAAGCCCGACGACTCTTCGAGAACAACTCAGATTACAAGATGCTAACCGTTGAAACAGGTGCTTGGACGGGCATTAACTTCATGACAGACGCCGAGCCCTTTACCGACCCCCGCGTTCGTAAGGCGCTGCGAATCGCAACCGATCGTCAGGCCCTGATTGACCTTATTCTCGGCCCCGGTAACGGCACTGTAGCGTGTGATCAGCCGGTGTGGACGGGCGATCAATATTGGACGCAAATCGATTGCCCGCAGCAGATCGACGAAGCCAAGCGGTTGCTCGCCGAAGCCGGCTATCCCGACGGCATCGAATTCGATATCAATAGCAGCAACATTGAATCCTATTTCATACCGCTGGCGGAAGCCTATCAGCAACAAGTCGCGGAGGCGGGGATCAAGGCCAACATTGTGGTAGCCCCAGCGGAAGGATATTGGTCGGAGGTCTGGTTGAAGCTGCCAACCGCGCAAACGAGGTGGGGCCAAAACCCTGCTGACAAGATTTTAAATGCAGACTTCCGGAGCACCGCGGCCTGGAACGAAACCCGTTTCAACGATCCGGAGTTCGACTCTTTGCTGGATCAGGCGGGGCAGGAGCCCGACTTCGGGAAACGCAAGGCTCTGTACGGTCAACTGCAGCGGATAATTTTCGAGACGGGTGGAAATTTCATCCCCTTTCATATGAACCAGGCCATTGCTGTGACCGCCAGAGTTTCTGGGATGCAAGCGACGGTTGGAGATGCGGTCCGCTACCACCTCATAACCGTGAGCGACTAAACGACACAGGTCATACTTTTGGAGACCAATCTATGTATATGCCACGTCGCTTTGGCCCGGGCCTTTGGCCCGGGCTCGCGGCTGGATAGAAGACGAAAGTCCTGGTGAAAGGTTTCCGCTCAAACCTGGATAACCGTCGACTGCACTACTGGATATGTTGCCGAAAACCGAGACGGGCCTGTCGAATTAATGCTTCGCGGGTGACAGCACCCGGTGAAGCATCCACAGCTCACTACTCGGAACGGGTTATTGGAGTGACCGGGGTTGCTCGGTGTTTACATCATTCTGAGCCGTGAACAGGAGTCGAAATGGTTAGGTTGATTGCCCGCAGGTTGGTACTTGGGGTTATAACGATCATGCTTGTTTCGGGTGTTATCTTCGCGGGGCTCGAGTTGCTGCCCGGCGACGCTTGTACCGCCTATTTGGGTCAGGCGGCCCAGGGAAAGAGGCTGGATAATTGCCGCCAGGATTTTGGCCTCAAACGTCCCCCGATGACACGCTACGTCGAATGGATCGGAGGCGCAGTTCGAGGCGATTTTGGCATCTCGCCCAAGGGTAAAAAACCTGTCTCCGAAACGGTCAGTAACCGTTTTCGTAACACGATCATCCTCGGCGCTACCGCATCGCTGTTGGGGATTCCGCTCGCCATCTTGCTCGGGATCATCGCGGCCCTCTGGCGGGACCGCGCCCCCGACCTATGGGTATCCGCCACGGCGATATTCGCCATGACGATCCCGGAGTTTGTGACTGCCACCGTCTTAATCTTAATTTTCAGCGTATGGCTCGGATGGCTCCCTGGAATCGTAGTGACCCAACCCGACGCGCCGCTGCTCGAGTTCTTATCGGATATCATTCTGCCGATCATCGCGCTCGCCCTTATCATGACGGCGCACATATTGCGCATGGTTCGCACCAGCGTGATCGACGTGATGGCCAGCGACTACGTCCAGATGGCGCAATTGAAGGGTGTTCCCTATTGGCAGAGGGTGTTCAGGCATGTGTTGCCGAATGCTCTGTTGCCCACCATAAATCTCGTCGCCTTGATGATTGCATGGTTGTTTTCTGGGACCGTCGTCATTGAGGTGGTGTTTAACTATCCCGGAATCGGTCGATTGATGATTCAGGCTATCTTCTTCCGTGACCTCGTGATGGTACAGGCGATTGCCCTGATTCTGGCGACCCTATATATCGGCCTGAACCTCTTTGCCGACTTGTTGACTCTGGTGGCCAATCCAAGACTTAGAACGATGCGGTCGATGGAACCTTGATGGCAACGACCACCAT
>CAYNZV010000142.1:0-8250 GCA_964401715.1 uncultured Gemmatimonadaceae bacterium
CCCCAGCGCGTGGCGACCACCGCATCCAGTGCAATCTGTCCGAGGTGAAAAGTGATGCAGGGAATGGCCAGCAAACCCTTTGTTTCTGCCGATACAGCTGTATCTGGAAGAAAGGCCAGCACGGTCATGGCCACAGGCAGAGTCTTTTGGCTGGCCATAAGTACGACCGCTTTACGCGCCGCAGATGTAAGGTGGAGGATGGAACTGGCAACGTTGTTAAATGCCAGATAGAGAACATGAATGGCAAGACCTGAGATCACTAACAGAGCCAGATTTGCGAGTGCTATTTGAGCCAGCTTCTCCGACGACTCACTGAATTTCATCCACGGTATGATGATTAGCGCGAGGTTGCTCGCGGTAGTGAGATGCCTGCGGTTCGAACTCGCCCACTCATCGACGAAACCTCGCACCATCTTGCCGACGGTCAGTGGCAACAGGATCGACAGGCACAGCCCTATCAAGAGATCCGTCGCCGAAAGTTCCACTTGTCCTAACGCCCCCAACAGCATGGCCAACACGAATGGCACCGTGAAGATGCCAGCAATGTTCGTAATCACCGTCAACAGCAACGCCAAAGCGGCGTTCCCCCGCGCTTGATTGGTTAATGCAATTCCAGAGGACAATGTCGTCGGCATGCAGCAAAACAGAGCCAGGCCTATCTGAAAGGATGGGTCTATCGGCACTTGAAAAGCGATAGCCGTGCCGATAACGGGTGTCAATAACAGGATGGACACCGTCCCCCAAAGGGTTCCGCGCCAGGCGGAAAGGGCGGCGAAAACATCCTCTGTCCGCAGCATCAACCCGGAGAGAAAAAAGATGACTGCTACCGCGACGTACTGGGTGGGCAGAGTGGCCATATAGCGGCCTGGTTGCGGGAAAACCAAGCCGATGACAGCCACACTGAGCAGTCCGATCGGCAGCATCTGTTTATTTATAAACTGTATGAATCTTCCCATGAGAACAAAAAACCGGACCGGACAGCGTGGTGTCCCGCCCGATCGGCGAAGCGCCGTTGTCAGGGGTTTAGTTCTCGGTAATGACCGCCAGTGAAGAAGACAGGAACTTCCGCGCCAGGTCGTCATCGGAAAACATAAAACCGAGAAAACGAACCAAGCGTTTGCGGGCGTCAGAACTGACCAAGTGTTCTACTTTGCAGGCGTCGATCTCGGCGTCATCTTCATCCATGCCCAATGCGTCGCTGAGAAACCTCTTGACAGCCATGCGCGTAGCTTCGATCTCCTGAACCACCAAGAGACCGCGATCGGTAAGCTCGAGAAAACGATTGTGGTCTTCCTGCACATAACCGCGTTCCTTCAAATGTTTCATCGCCGACGAGACGCTGCCTTTGGTTATCTGCAACATTTGCGCAATGTCCGAAACGCGCGCATACCCATGCTCGTCACGCAACGCATGCACGGCCATTAGGTGATGGGCGGCACTGTGGCTAAGCTCGTTCTCTTCGTAGGCTTTCCAAACCTCTTCAAACAAACGCTAATTCCCTTTTCTAGACGTATGTTTACCTGTAAAATCCGTGCGTCGAAAATTGTCAAAGAATGCGCCATCATCTCGATGTTTTGGCTGCGCCTTCTTTGCTTTACAGCATGATGCCGGCCGATATATTGCACCGATACTCGACGATCTGGCGTCGATCGCAACCGGATGTTGGATATATCTATATAAGGAACTCGAAATCCATGAGCAAGAGCAGTGTTAAGATGGTAGGCGTTAGCTATGATTCCGTATTGTCTTATGTCGACGCTCACATTTCTGACTATGTGGATCAGCTCAAAAAGTTCGTGGCGATTCCGAGTATTAGCGCCGGTGCAGCCGAGGATACCAGCGAAACGCTCGCAGCGGCAGCCAGCTTCTTGGTTAGCGATCTGCTGACTACCGGATTGCACGCTGAAGCCCTTGAAGTAGTGGCAGGCTCGAATCTCCTAGTCGTAGCTCATCCACCAGAGCTCGATGCCGCCAAACCAACCGTCTTGATCTACGGCCATTACGACGTCCAAGGGGTGGACAATCCGAGGTCGGCTTGGCAGCACGATCCGTTCGCAGCAGTTGAAGAAAACGGATACCTCATTGGGCGCGGCAGCAGTGACAACAAGGGACCGTGTTTTGCCCACATTAAAGCGGTAGCAGCGATTATCGAAACCGGCAAACGACTGCCTGTGAATCCGATTTTCCTCTTCGAAGGGGAGGAAGAGTGCGGCAGTGCTGCCATAGGACAGTTTGTCCGTTCCGGCGCACTCGATCGGTTTGGGCCCATTCTTTGCACGATCATCTCCGACACCAGCATGTTCGGTCCCGATCAACCTGCACTGACTTTGGGTTTGCGGGGGATCCTGATGCTCGAGTTGTCGGTACGTGGCGCAAACCGTGACCTGCATTCGGGGTTGTACGGCGGCGTTGCCCCAAATCCGAACACCGCTTTGGTTCGGGCACTGGCTGCGCTCTTCGGGGATGGGGGAAGGATCGAGGTGCCTGGATTTTACGACAACGTCAGGCAGCTCAGCGCCGAGGAGAAAAAACGCTACGACCAGCTTCCTCAGGACGAGAAGTCGTACTGCGATGAAATCGGAGTTTCCGGTTTGTCGGGCGAGATCAGCTACTCGATTCTCGAACGCCGTTGGACGCGCCCGACGTTAGACATCAACTTCCTGGAAGGCGGGAGTCCGCGTACGGTGTTGCCGGCAGAAGCACGCGCTGCGGTCAGCGCCAGGTTGGTGCCCGACCAAGTTCCGGAAACAATTGACCGCACCCTGCGCCGAGTCATCGCGGAGCATATCCCCGATAATATGGCTTTGGAGTTTGGGCCATCGCATTTGTCGCCTTCCTACGTGCTGGATCTGAACCATCCGCTCGTTGAGCCAGCCTTGAATGCTCTGCGCATTGGCTTCGACCGCAAGCCTGTGCTCATTCGAGAGGGTGGATCCATCCCCATTGTCACCGAGTTTGCAGATCAAACCAAAGCGCCTGTGTTGTTGTTGGGTATGGGTCAGATGACCGACAACTGGCATGGTCCAAACGAGCGGTTCTCGCTGCGCGATTTCCATCGCGGCATCCGAATGAGTGCGGCCCTGCTTCACGAACTTGCCTCCCACACCTGAACGTATGTAGGTGCTTGCGTTTGGTGGACTACATTATTGCTAAGATCTAGGTCGGATCTTCCCCGCTGTCTTCCTGGCTTCTGGCAGCAGTTGGCTGTTCGGCCGTGTCCTCCGATTTCGGAGTTTTGGCCGAAAGCGCTGCTGCTTCTTTTTCATCTTTGCGCACAATGGGTGTCAGGTCCTCAAGCAACAGACTTAACTGTTTGCTAGCTTTTTCCAATCCGAGCTGGCGGCGCTCGGCGCGCAAGATGTCGTCGGAGATGCGTGAGATTAAAACCCCGATCTGGATGAGAACTTCCGAAGTGCGCTTTTCCTCATTTCTGAGTGCCATGAGCTCGGTGCGCAAACGACTTAGTTTGAACGCCGTACGGTCGCGTACCACCAAGCAGGTAATAATTAAAAATATGCTAATAGCCAGGTAGAGCTCGAGCACCTCAACCCTTTCCTCCGGACGGCACCTGTTTGAGGTTTGTTTCCATCTGCTCCAGCGTACGTCTCACCAGCCCGGTGTCGCGTTCGATCCCGCTCAAGTTGCCGTCGAGTTCAAGCTGCTTGGCCTTGATTTTGTCGAGCAGCTCGCGCAATCGGACTTCATCGGATTCCAACATCAGTTTTTCACTTGAGTCGTCGATCGGATCTTCGTCATTCGCCTCTAAGGACGGTGGCATCAGTTTTTCCAGCTCTTCCAGCTCCTTGGTCAAAGGCCTTAACCTCTCAGCCCAAATACGTTGCGCGGCCTCTAGGTCTCCGATTTGCTCGCTGGCACTGTGGCGGATGTTTTTGGTCGTCTCCTGCAAATTCGAGATATGTTCGTGGATCTTTTTGCGGATCCGCTCTTGCCGCATGCGAAGGTCATACGCTTTTTTCTGATAAACCAGCAACAGCTGGATCAGGATGGCTACCAAGCTCACACTGACGATGGCGAATAACCAAATCACACGCCGGAAGTCTTTATTTGTAAAGTACTTGTAGTAATAACAGACTGCGTTTCAAAGAGATTATCAGGGCTTTCAAGTCAAGGAGTTCCCTGTGCTCTGCACAGGGTCTACGGGCACCAATTTGCGATTCCTCCCCTTCAACGATCGTTTTCTTTAGCTGTCGGGTAGAACGGCAGGTAGTCGGTATTGGGGCTGATCCCGACGATCTCGTCCCCTCGCCAGTGTAGCCGATAGGCCACATGGTCTGTGATTTCGGTGAGGGCGGTGCACGGCAACGGGAATCGAATCAGTATATCGGTTTGCGGCTTTTGTTTCTCGATGAATAGAAACCCGCCTTTCTGGACGCTGGTGGCGATACAACCATCGATTCGTAGCACCACCGACTCGGGGGAAATCCATGTAGGAATGCGCACATAAAGCGGTTCCGCTTTCTGTGCGCGAATTTTCAATTGCATATCATCCGACCGCGTGCTGGTGATTCGCAGATCACTGTCTTCGTAGTCGAAATGGAAATTTACTCTCAACCCCTGCGCTGTGCGTTCGACGATGTTGTTGTAGATATCGCACAAAGTATGAAGGTCGGCGGCAGTGATGTCGGTGGTCGGCCATGCTTCACCGTGGGGATGCCGATGCATGCCTCCAAACGCCCCGACGGTGCGTGCATCCAGATCTTCGAAGTCGCACTCGTCCTTGTCGCTGTAGGCCAAGGCCGTTAATCCCAAGGGTTCCGTGATCTGCGACGGCAGAATCCTGCAACGGACGATGCGCTCGGCATCGTCCAAGTACTCGCTGTATCCCAGCTGTGCGAGCCACAAAGCAAGTTGGGCAGCATCTCCTGGTGAGGCTGTTTCGCCCTTAGTGTCCAATTTCCAGTCGTGCGAGATGAAACCAGAGCGTTTCACGGCCGTGCGCACTGTTTGCGCATAGGTTCTCGCGACCCGCTCGACGTACTCTTGCTGGTGCGTCATTCTTCCATACGTCAATAGACCGCGATAGGTACCCAACAGCGAATGGGTATGAAGAAAGTCGGACTCGGGCACTGAGCCGTCCGCACAAGTGGCGAACTCCAAGAAAAACCGGGCGAAGCGGTCTGCTAAACGTAAGCTGGCCGCGTTTCCAGTGGCTGCGTGAAAATCCAGCAGCCCCTCTAGGGCCCGGCCGGTGCTTTCGGTGAGCCTCACGCCTTTCCGTTCCCGGGTTCCCGGTGTGTTCGAGTCGACCTGAAGGCCTCCTTCTCGCGCGAGCTCTATCATCGTCGGGTAATCCCAGTGCCCATCTTCTTTGATGTACCGATCCAGTGCCTCGACCAGCATGGCGCCCTGTTCGGCGGCCCACTGGCTCTGGCGCCATCTTACCAAACAGGCCAACGCCAGCAAGATTTCTCGCTGGGAGTGTTCATCCACCCAACCTGGTGGGCGGTGCTCCAGAGGCATGAGTAGTCCGCAGACAGACAGGGGATTGTCGAGACACCTTTTCAGATTGGCGAGCATTGCCTTTTCCAAGGCCGGGGGAATGGCGAAACCGGTAGCTGCTTCCAAACGCAACATAGCGTCCCACCAGCGTCCAATGTTGTGGGCTGGATAATCCATCTTGCAGCGCGCCTGCATGTTCTCGCGAACGATCTTCACGTTCCACAACGGCATGTAATTAAAGGATGGCGAAAGCGTGTGCAGGAGGTTGGTTCCGGCAAGCTCCATCGACTCTCTGATCGTCAACATTGGTTCAACCTTTAGTATCAGGGTGTGAGGTAAATGCTGCTTGCAGCGACTTAGGGGGTTCGGATCCGAGCAAAACCCTGGCCTGCCCCCGCTATCGGGAACTTTTGGGAATCAAACTCACCCATGACTCCTTTGTGCCGCCCAGGCGGATTTGAAGTCCGTTCATGCCGCTACATAAACTATCGGCCTAACGGGTTAGCTGGTTTGCTCGCAAAGACGCATTCCTACATCTATCCTCCTCATTTATTTTGTATCCTAGTTGTTAAAAAAAGTTAACTATCATTATCTTTATTATCAATTTATCATGTCGAAAATTGAGCCAAAAAGGGGGCCGCGTTGGCGAAAAAAGAAGCGTTTATAGGGTTACGGTTGCCACAGGACGAGTTGGACGGGATAGATTTCCACGCTCGTGGACAACTGAGCAGGTCACAAGTTGTAAGAGCGGCCTTACAGGACTTCCTAGCCAAGCCAGAGGACAAGCAGCGGAAGATTCTTGTTAAACGGCTATTCGGGAAGTAAGGCACCGGTAGCGCAACGTAGGTTTAAAAAGCGGTTTCAAGCCGAAATCACTTCATATCGTAGGGCAGGGGGGCGAAATGCCAGCAGAAGGACAAAACCAAAACCTGAGGCAAGTTGTGGCCGCCAACAAGTCCTCCTAGGGGCAATCGCAGCAGCGTGCAAGCGAAAATTGCACCTGTCTACAACTACCGCACTACTTGGATCGGCGATGCCCTACTCCTTGCCCAATGGCACCGACCAGTTGGTGGCGCTGGCACAGGGCCGAGCTGAATGCATGTAGCCAGGCCCAGCGGTCAAAATCCAGATTCAGCTGCTGAATAGCGTGGCCCATGACCGATCGAATGTCGGCAGCGAGCTCTAAACCATGCGGACCGCCCATCAGCTACCTGTCGTCGGATCATCTTACGCCATCCCCAAGCTGATATTTTGGACTAATTTTGCAAACTAAGTCGCTTTCTTCAGACACCAATCGACGGAGATGGCAGCGGGGACCGCGATGACGCCGCCGAGAAGAGCTATGATTTCTTTTGCTTTCGCTCATTTCCTTGTTGGAGTTGTCAAAAAATCCTGTTGCCGAGCAATCAGCATGTATTCTGCAGCTTTCTTCAAAATCACGCTTTTATCCCTATTGACCATCTGGGCTGCCCTGTGTGGGTGTGATCATAACCACCAATCCGTAGTCTTCTCAAACTCTGAAAAAGATCCAACAACAAGTGGCTGCGGTAACGTGAGTGTGCATCTCTCTAACATTGCATTAGATAATCTCACAATGGATGAGCAAGGATTTGCTCTGGGGACAAAAGGCAGGTCGCTTTACAGAATTATTGATAAACATGGAAATGTGGAGAGGATTTATACTTCGCCTGATCCAATCCAAGGGCTACATGTCATGCCTGAAGGAACTATCATTTTGTCCACCGACGTCGACCGCTGGTCCCCAACGACGCCCAATACGATTTACCGTTCGCAAAATGCCGGCAAATCGTTCGAAATTATCAAAACCATTAATGGTGGATGTGCACTTTCGTGGTCAATGGCTTCGGATGCGAATGGCAACTTGTTTCTTGGAGAATATGGACCTCGGGGCGTGGGTTTCTCGAAAAACGTGTGGAAGACTTTAGACAACGGTGACTCCTGGCATTTGATCTTCCGTGCCCCAAATGTCGATGGCGTTCACATACATCGAGTTGCGGTTGATCCCTTCACTAATTTTCTGTGGATTACACACGGGGACCAAGCGCACTCTGGCTATCATGGTATATACCGGTCTGAAGATCACGGTATGACGTGGGCGCGGGTACGGGATTCTCAAGCTACCGCCGTCGCATTCACAAAAGAAGCCATATACTGGGGCGAGGACACATACCGTGGAGTGGTTACACGATACGAACGCCTAACACAACAGTTCGAAACGGTGTTGGAGGCCCATTCCATAGGATATGGTGGTTCTGTCTACGACATGGCAGTAGGACCTCACGGATGTATTTATACCCCGATGGTAAAATATGAGACGCACTCTTTTTTACCTTCCGTGTGGATTGGCAAGGGGACCGAGTGGAATCTCTTGCTGGAGGTCCCCGCAGAAGAAAACCAATTTGCGGGCCTCACACACATATCCACCCCGGACCGCTTCGGTGTCATTCACACCAGTGGCTACGTATTCGTCCAGCAAGCGGCCAGTTCACAGTAACAAATATTTCCTATAAAAAGCTGCAAAACATATCCCTAGAAAATGACCGAAATAGACAGCGACGATGAATATCGTGAAGAGAGCTTGCCAATCAAACGTTATATTGGGTACCTCATTAAACCCTCGCTAATTAATACCGTAGAAAAATTCGGTCCCATTGAGTTTCTCCGTATCCAATTCTATTTCATTTAGCTCCGCCGTAGTTTTCACGTGCCGCTGTTCGATTTACCTACTGCCGAGTATGCGCGTTTATAAGTTAGTGGGCGATATTGTTG
>CAYNZV010000143.1:0-7969 GCA_964401715.1 uncultured Gemmatimonadaceae bacterium
CGTCTGTCCGATTGGCCGCACGCCGATTTCTACGGCGGACTGCATCGAGTGAGTCAGGAAGTCCACAACCTGTTCGAATAGGCCACGTCATGGAATCTCGCACGCTCGGAAACACGGACCTGCAAGTTACGCGACTCGCATTCGGTGGCGCGAGGATCGGTTTCGAAGATGTAACGGAGGAGCAAGTCGACGAGCTCTTGAACGGCTTCCTGGACGCCGGTGCGACTTTACTCGACACGGCGGCATGCTACGACGAGTCGGAAGAACTGATCGGGAAATTCGTCAGTGGTCGACGGGATGAATTCGTCCTCGCCTCGAAGTGCGGACACGTCACAGGAGACGCTACCGGCGAACCGTGGACGGCGGGGCTTATTCGAGAAAGTATCGACCGCTCACTCGTCCGGATGAAAACGGACCGGATCGACCTGATGCAACTGCACAGTTGTTCGGTCGACGTCCTGAAGGCAGGCGAGGCGGTGGAAGCCGTTCTCACAGCGAAGGAAGAGGGTAAGGTCCGTTATGTCGGTTATAGCGGTGATGGCGAGGATGCCCTCGAGGCGATCCGAATGGGCGTCTTTTCGACCCTTCAGACTTCCTATAACCTCGTCGACCAGAGAGCGCGATACGAGGTTCTTCCCGCAGCTATCGAAGCGGGAATGGGCGTCATCGCCAAACGACCGATCGCAAACGGCGCCTTCGGGAAATCGGCGTCTCCGTACAGCTACGCCGACACCTATTGGGACCGCTCAAAGCAGATCACTCTACCTGACGGCGCGCCGGAAGACGGAATCGAACTGGCGGTGCGCTTCACCCTCTCCAACGACGCAATCGACACCGCCATCGTGGGAACGACCAAGTTGGAAAACGCCAAAGCGAATATCAAAACGGCATCCGCCGGGCCGCTTCCCGAAGCGGTTGTCGAATCGCTTCAGTCCCAGTTCGACGAACTCGGCGCCGATTGGAATCAGCGGACGTGATGGCAACGGGCACGAGCCTTGGCACCATTCTGCTGCTATAAATCGAACAGGCACTGGTCGGATGCGGAAGCTTCGCCCGAAGCTGATGATTCCCGCCTCTTCTCGGTGCTGTTTTGGGCATCATAACGCCGCAGTACGATAACCTGCATCATACGACAGATAGCCCCCGGTTAACTCAGGTTAGCCGCGGGCTTTTTCTTTGCCATGCGGTGCCTTCGAGATAAACCGGTGAAGTCTGCGAGCGTTCGCCCAACCGCGGCGGGCCCCTCATGGGCACCGCAGTCGCGGCGACGCCGAATTTTCTGATCCAGGAAATGTGCTCGCCCTACGTTGCCAACCTCGATAAGTACGCGGAGCATGACTGGCATATTGCCAATGGATATATCAACGTCATCGACGGACCCGGTCTGGGCCTTGAGGTGAAGAAGGTTGACATTGCCACGGTGCCCACGAGCCCATGGCTTACCGTCAGTACTGCCATGCTGACGGTAGTTGGAAGGGTTGGTGACGCGTCGTCTTGACGGCAAGACCCGCCGTGCCCAGGATCAGATCGAAGCGTTGGGATCTAACTTACTCACGCCCGAAGATAGAAGGGGAGAATTGTGATATGACCGCCGAACTGGACCCGAGACGGCATCTGAAGCTCGAAGGCACCTTAAACACGAGGGATATCGGTGAATACGCCACCTCGGACGGGCGGCAGACGCGCTGGGGACAATTCCTGCGCTCCGATTCTCTGCATCAACTGTCGGCCAAAGACCAGCAGGATCTCCTGGATTACGGCGTCCAGACCATTATCGACCTGAGAAAGAGCGTGGAGATACAGAACACAATCAACGTCTTCTTCGGTTCGGACAAGGTGACTTACTACCATCAGAACCTGTGCGGGGATATGATGCCACGCGAATGGATAAGTTCAAAGCCCGGGGACGGTTACCCCGAATGGGAGGACCTTCCTCAAGAGCTTGAATACGTCGAAAGGAAGCGCTGGGGATACTCGGTCGTGCTCGACAAACGAGCGTCTTCAGTGCGCGATACCCTGTGCACACTGGCGGCCCCCGACACGCTTCCCGCGCTAATTCACTGCGCCGGCGGTGCCGACAGGACAGGTCTCATCACCGCCCTCGTCCTCGGGATCGCTAGAGTACCTGCCGAGACCATCGCGCAGGATTACGCCCTCACCGCTCGTTTCGACCTACCAAGCTACCTCGAGGCTCATCCGGAGATCGATCCCACCAGCTACACCTTGAAGGATCACCAGCGTGATACCTGCAATCCCGCCGTGATGCTCGCTGTGCTCCGGGACCTGGACGAGCGTCACGGCGGCGTCGAGGGTTATGCGCAACACTGCGGTATGAGCCAGGCTGAGATCGATTCCCTCCGCGACGTCCTTGTCGGATAGGGGAATCCAATGATAATGGATGGGTGGTACAACTCATGCCCAATGACATAGCCGAGATCCAAACGGCCTTTGTCGAGCAACAGATCACGGATGACCATTGAGGTGGCATTTGTCATTTGAGGTGCCTCCATCACACGCAAAACTCGTTGCTGGACGCGCATAGAATTCGGTAACACCAATAGGAGCAACCCCATGGACGAGAACCGGAAGAAAGCCCGCTGGCGCCGCCGCCGAATCATTTACAACAATGACGGAGATGATGTAAAGGAGGTGAAGAACTGCCACGAGATGCACTGGCAGTTCATGACTCGGAGCGGGAAGGAACTCAAGGATGATGTGCTCAACGCCCGGACGGCCCCACTGGCGGGAACACAGGTGGATAGCCATTGGTATTCCACGTGCACGTCTGGCCTCACGTTCACCCACCACACCAAATTGGGTGGCTTCTACGGAAAAGGAATTTCCCAGGAACTTGTGGACCAGTACGGGCACGATAACCTGAAGATTCAGACCGATTTTTGCCACGAAAACGACTTGGAGTCTTTCTGGTCAATGCGGATGAATGACACACACGATGCCCATCCGCAGGGATACCGCGCTGAATACCACGGTCTCGCTCCCTTCAAGCAGCAGCACTCTCAATGCATAATGGGTAAGCCAGACGATTTCGAGAAGTATGCGAAAGGACCCAAACACAGCTGGACTTCCCTCGATTTCAGCTATCCGGAAGTGCGGGAACATATATTCGAACTGATTCGAGAGGTATGCCAGGGATACGACGTGGACGGGGTAGAGTTGGACTTCTTCCGAGCTCCGGTCTTCTTTCCACCGTCCATGGAAGGACTTCCGGTGAAGGAACAGCACCTGGAGTTCATGACCGACCTAGTGCGGCGCTTGCGTAAAATGATCGACGAGGTGAGCCGTCAGAGAGGGCGTCCCCTCCTGTTGGCGGCGCGTGTACCTTTCACGGTTGAGGATGCACGGTTTATCGGCCTTGATATTGAAAAGTGGCTCGCTGAAGATCTTCTCGACCTCATTATCGCGGGCGGCCTGCCCAATTGGATGATGATAGAGTCATTCCGCGAGATGGTGGACCTGGGACACAGACACGAAGTGCCGGTGTATCCATCTATCGAGTGGGCTTCCTGGCATCATTGGGCTTTTCTCGATCTCGGGGCAGCCGAACACCGGACTTTCCAGTCATGGGTGAAAACCCTGTATGGCGGTCACCCGAACGACCTGGACAAACCGTGTTATATCACGGTCTGGAATTCGTGGTCGGGAACTGCGGCAATCTGGCGCGGTGCCGCGATGAATTTGTGGAATGCCGGGGCCGATGGGATTTATATCTTTAATGGTTTTCATAGCACCAGTACGGATAGGTGGCGGGAGATCGGAGATCCCGAAATGCTGGCCGGAAAGGACATGATATTCGGCGTGGATCGGTTCGCCGGAGATTCCAGAGGCGAAGAGGTGATGCAGATGGAACTGAAACAGGGAATACCTCTTCGCACGCACTTTCAAGTGGGCACAGATGTGAAATCGGGAAACATCTCCGAACTCCGGTTTCGCATCCATTTTTGGGATCTGACAGACCACGACGATGTCAGCGTGAAGTTCAACGATCATAGCCTCGAGGACCTCACGCCAGGAACCCTTGCGCAAACATCAACCGGGGGACATTGGCTGGAATGCCTAGTCGACAAGGATCAGGTTGAGAGAGGAGAAAACCGGGTGGAGCTACTTATGAGAAAGCGCAACGAATCGATGCCGACAGCCCTTACCCTGGATGCCGTGCAGTTGCACGTCCACCACAAAAAATAGGGAGGCTCCGATCACTACGTTGTTGCTCGGGGCATCTGCACGACCCGGCAATGAATTTGGTCTCTGGAGAGATAGAGCCCGATTTGCTAAACTACGCCATTACGGGAACGTATCGACTGGGGATCGGAACCTGATGGACCTTTTGTCCGTTTCGCAGGCGAACCGACTGACGACCCTTTAACGCGTGTCGTGGGCGCACGTGCCAAGCTGGTGATCTTGGTCACTATGTTTCTTCCCTGTGGGCCGTATATTTTTACAAATGTAAGTGTCTCTGCCGACATTCATCCTCTGAATAAGGAGTATCTATCTTGAAATTAATCTGCTTGTTCTTCTTCATTGTCGTGTTGGGCATGAGTAATTTCGCCGAGGCTCAGGAATGGGTGCAGTTTGACGGTGAAATTCCGGAAAATGTTGTCATGCCAACAGATGAAAACAGGCACGCAGGTGCGATCTGTCGAATGACCGGACCGCAACAAGTTTCTCCAATTCATTTGTTAGGTTCGGTGCAAAAAGTTGACGGCGAATTTGTCTGCCGCGGTGCAACCTATTCGGGTCGTCGGTACAGGCCGGCTAGAGGCAAAGTCATTATTAGCGATCCAGAATTTCAAGTATTGGTTATCGCGGACGTACAGCCAGAGGCAGCTGAATGTCCGGAGGTCGAAGTCAGGTACGAAACAATGACGGGCACAAGGGTTCGACCACGATCCGCCTCGATGACGGGGGGCGAGGAGGCAATAGAGGAAGCAAAAAATCACGAATTTACGAGCCACCCGGGATGTTGGGGCGAGTTGTTAAAGCCGATCCAACAACAAAAATGCTTAGGATGGTACACTGACGAGGAAAGGGAGGCTGGAGTGGAGTGTTTGCAGTCCTATCGATGTGGTCCCGGGACCGGGTTGACGTGTGATTAGACACGCACATAGTTGACGATTTATTTCTACGAGCATCTGACCCAAGACTATTCGGGACTCTACTGCTTTAAGTCAGGTAGGTATCTGGCTGATATCAAATTCAGCCAGATACTGATGATTCTCGCAACTTCCAGGTGCCGGTTTGAGCATCACAATGCTGTAGTACGATAATCTACATAAGACGACAGACAGCCCTCGGTTAACTCAGGTTAGCCGGGGGTTTTTTCTTTGCCATGCGGAGGTCGCGGGATTAACCGCTTGGTGGCGATACTGGTGTTTTTTTATACTGTCGGCAACCATGAAGAGTTTGCTAGTACGGAGGAAATATACCACATAATGGACTATTCTTTTGAACGGCCCATCAAACCGGATCAATTACAGGTCTTGTTCCGGCAAACACGTTGGGCAGAAGACAGAAGCATTGAGGGCATCCAAACAATGCTTGAAGGTACTGCTGTAGTACTGGGCGCATGGGAAGAAGACCGTCTTGTTGGGTTCGCACGAGCTATCACCGATGGAATCTATCGGGGATTGATTGATGATGTGGTTGTGGAAGAGTCAAGGCGTAGTATGGGCATCGGCTCGGAGTTGATGCAGCGGCTTCTGGAATGGCTGACAGAGATGGGACTCGCGCAGATTTTACTACGTTGCCGAGAAGACATGGTACCCTTTTATAAGCGGCACGGATTTAAGATTGCTCATGGTGTAACGATGAATCTGAGCCAGTCCTGAGGCCGAAGTATCCGCATGCAAGACGAGCCTCTACCGCGTTCCGTGACTGCACGTGCCACGCTGATGAGCCCCATCACTATTATTTCCCGGTTCCGCTTAGGAGTCCTTCTCACTACGGTAGTACCGCCGCATACGCTCTATAGGGTCTTGCTGTGTCAATGGCCAGCACTAGTGAAGACAGTGGCATGGGCCGTGACGGATTGCCCTGCCCAAAGTGAGGATCCAGGAGGGCGTCCTTCTAACGCTGCTATTGTGCCCCTTGGCAGGGTAGGTGGGGTAAGCGCTCTTGGTGTTTGCTTGTCTAGTGATCGGAGCTTACGATGAATGACAAAGACCTAATTAGAAAGGGTGGGTAAGGGTATGGCCAACGAGAGAATTCTTTCAGGATCCTGGCAAGGTTTTTTTCCGGGCGACTGGGTGCGTCCGAGAAGCAATCCCGGCACCTGGACGCCACTGATCGATGTAGTGGACGTTTTTCCCGGCAACCGCTCGGTTTCTAGGCAGGGCGAATACAACCTCTACGATGCGCCTGTGGGCGTCGAGCACAAGATAGAAGAGGCCACTAAGGTTCCTATGACTTTTGACGGAGAAGTGGAGTGGGAGGCCGAAGGAATTGGTGCGTTATACATGTGGAAGGAAGATGGGAAGCGTCACCTGCTCTACTACACTTCGGGAGATCGTGTGTGTTACGCCGTCAGTGATGACGCTTACCACTGGGTCCGTCCTGAACTAGGCGAGGTTGAGTACAACGGCTCAAGGAGGAACAACCTCCTTGGCCAGCCTCCCGCTGGTGCATCCGGATTCTTCGAGGACCCCTCGGCGCCGCCGGAGGAGCGATTCAAGGCAATGGGAGCTGAAGGTCACTGGTATGACCCGGATACGTGGGAGCAGCTACGCGACGTGGGTCCAGAAGGACCGGGGAATGAGGCCGCCAGGCGATGGGACGCTATGCAGTATGATGGGCTGGAGTATCATGGCCCCAAGGTGGTGCTGCGGGGGTGGATGGTCGGCTGGACCTCGCCAGACCGCATCCACTGGAAGCAGATAGAGGAGCCCTTGGCAGACTACTCCGTCAATGGGGGTATCGCCCCCAGGTACGAGCCAGAGAGCGGTACCTATTTCGCCTATATGCAGCCCCAGGGCTTCCCCCCAGCGGAACCGAAGGGCATTGGCACGGGTGTTCAGGAGGCGGAGATCGTCCGCAGGGCCAATGGCTTCGCGAGAACTAGGGACTTTCGCCACTGGCCGCCACCCAAACTCATAATGCACCCGGACTCCCAGGATGACTTGGACATCTCTTTTTACAGCCACAACTACTTCCCTTATCCGGGACGCAAGGACCTCCACGGCATGACTGTACCCGTCTTTCACCAGAGCACAGGTCAGATGGATGTGCAGATAGCCTTCAGCCGCGACGGTCTTATTTGGTACCGCCCAGAACGACAGGCCATCATAAACCTCGGCCCTCCGGGTAGTGGCGAAGATTGCATGATTGGGGGGTGGATGTCCGGCGTCGTGCAGCTGCCAGATGGCTCTTGGGGTGTTCCCTACACAGGGCATTCGAGACTGCACAACATCAAGGAGGGGTTTGAGGCATCGTTATTCCCTCGGCGACAACCAGGAAAGACAGGATGGGCCCTCTGGCAGCCTCATCGCTTTTGCGGCATAGAGGCGGTCGCAGAAGGGCGATTCACCATACCCACCATCAGCCGCCGCAACGACGAACTGCGGCTGAACTACCGTTGTAAGCCTGGCGGTTGGGTCAGCGCGGAGCTGCTGCACATGATTCCCTCCATGATGCACGGAGACGTGGACCCCCTTCCCGGCTTCACCTTTGGAGAATGCGACCGCTTGACCGGCGACTGTCTTGACCAAGTGGTTACCTGGCAGGGCAGGAGTGACATCTCCCGCATAGGCGAGATGCTGGCCATCAGACTCACGGTATTCCAGGCCAAGGTGTTTGCCTACCAGGTGTGAGGAGGCTGTCTGGATGGTCATTCTCCACAGTCGAACAGAAGTTAGTACCATGGCATCGAAATCTGTGAATACGTTTTGTATTTCGTCACTGGAGGAGCGGTGTACTGCAACGATCTTCAAGCTCTCTATTCAATGGGACAGCGCGG
>CAYNZV010000144.1:0-7968 GCA_964401715.1 uncultured Gemmatimonadaceae bacterium
TCTGGGTTCAGGTCCTTACAGCATCGAAAACCCAGACGTAGATATCGTGACGCAGCAGAAGGTAGTTTTGACCCGCAATCCGAAGTACTGGGGCGCCAGCCACGATTTCCTACCCTCGCCTGGTTACATAGACAAGTTGGTATTTAAGGTGATCAACAACATGGATGCTGCGTTCGTGGAGCTCACCAACGGGAATCTAGACCTTCATGGCTTGCAGCCTCTCGAATTCAAGGAGAAGAGCTGGTCAAAGGAATTCACTGGTCGTTTCCTCAAGGGGATCGCGTACGGTAGCGGTTATACCTACATCGGGTGGAACAACTCTCACACGATATTTTCAGATCCGCTGGTGCGCCGGGCAATGACCCATCTCACCGACAAGGAAGGGATGGTAACGAATCTCTTATTCAATCTCGGGGAACCGGTGCTCAGTCCTATACACAAGTTCCGGCCCGAGTATCATCTCGAGCTGAAGACCATTCCATACGATCCTGACTTGGCGTTGGATTTGTTGGAAAAGGTGGGTTGGGATGATGCTGACGGTGATGGGGTATTGGACAAGGAGATCGATGGCAAACGAGTTCCTTTTAAGTTCGAGTTTCTGGTCAATTCGGGCAATCAGATCCGCAAGGACATCGCGCTGATCATGCAGCATGAACTCGCCGATATCGGCATCGTGTGTGAGGTAAGGGAGCTGGACTGGTCGATATTTCTGCAGCGGGTTAAGAACAAAGACTTCGCTGCGGTCACGTTGGGGTGGACGGGGAGTCTGCGTTTCCCACCTGACGGTTATCAGATCTGGCACTCCTCGCAGGCTGAAGGAAACGGTTCCAACTTCATCAGCTTCAAGAACCAGGAAGTGGACGAGATCCTTGAGAGCTACCGCAAGGAATTCGATTTCGACAAACGGGTTCAACTGTACAAGCGATTCCAAGAGATTCTTCACGAAGATCAGCCATACACCTTTTTGTGGAAAAGTCGCTCGGCCACTGCGTATAGTCGCAGGTTCGAAGGTGTGAACTGGTATCTTGCAGGTCCCGAAACGCGAGAATGGTGGGTTGACGTGCCGAACCAGATTTACCAATGAAAACTCGCTCCATTAGGAGCCCTGGTTAACCGGAAACCGCAGACGAGAACCTCGAGCGCAGATGTTCCAGTACGCGCTGCAGCGCACATTACTAGCGATACCCACGCTACTCGGTATCACCCTCATTTCCTTTCTGATAATGCACCTTGCGCCGGGGGATCCGGTCGACCTCTTCCTTGGTGGCTCTGCGGGAGGCGAGGGTATCTCTACCGATCGCCAGTCAAACTTCGAAAAAACGCGGCAGGAGCTGCGTCGGCAACTTGGCTTGGACAAACCTCTGCACGTTCAGTACTTCAGCTGGTTGTCCGGACTCATTCTACGCATCGAGCGGCTGAGCGATTTCGATCGGTTTGCTCTTGCGGTGGACGAAACCCTGGCCGAACTGACGGCGAGTGAACTTGACCAGTTGCAAGCCGTCAAAGGAACTGAACGCAAAACTCTGTTCCTGACTGCTTATCGGCAACGCCGTTCAGCAAGCGATGTCGATGGCATAGTCCGGTCTTCCTTCTGGCAGGGCAAGACCATCAAGACCGCACGGAACTACAGCTACGAAGGTGCCGGTCTCGAGTTGTGGCATTCCTTCGGTTACCGATTCGTGACTTTGAATTTCGGCCGTTCTTTCAAAGACCAGCAGCCCGTTGTCAAACGAATACTTGAGAGGCTGTTAGTGACTGTGGAGATCAACATCCTCGCCATCTTGATTGCCTACGTCATCGGAATTCCCCTAGGGATTCTTCTGGCGTTGAAGCAGGATAGCCGCACCGACAGGCTTTTGACCTCCAGCACGTTCGTATTGTGGTCAATGCCATCGTTTTGGGTGGGAATGCTGCTAATCACGTTCCTGTGCAACAGGGAGTTTCTCTCCTTGTTTCCCGCGGCTGGTATCCAGTCACTGGATGCTAACGACGATTGGAGTACGTGGCGGTTGTTCAAGGACCATGTTCACCACATGGTCCTGCCGGTCCTTGCTTCCTCCTACTCCAGTTTTGCCGTCATATCCCGTTTTATGCGCAATAGTATCCTCGAAAATCTGCGCTTGGATTACGTTCGCACGGCACAGGCGAAGGGTTTGCATTACAACGTTGTCGTGTTACGCCATGTGTTGAAGAACTCCCTGATCCCGATCGTCACGTTGCTCGCGGGCCTCTTGCCGGGATTGTTCGCAGGATCCGTGTTCATCGAAACCATTTTCACTGTCCCCGGCTTGGGCTTCCTTGGATTCCAGTCAGTAATTGTACGCGATTACCCCGTGATCATGGCGATTTTCACCATAAGCGCGGCGCTGTTTCTAATGGGCATTCTGCTGGCCGACATCTTGCTCAAAGCGGTAGACCCCCGCATTGAGTTTTCGCGGGTCGAAGGTTGAGCTTTGGAAGGAACCGATCGTAGCGTGGAAACAGAAGCCGAAGCTGGCTTTCCCAGAGGGCAATCTTACTCAAAGATTGTCTGGCGGCAGTTTCGTCGGAATCAACCAGCAGTTGCCGGTTTGGTAGCGGTTGGAATCCTCGCCGTGATTGCCGTAGCAGCCGATCTTCTCGCAGGCAACAAGCCGTACTACATGGAGTATCGCGGACAGATCTATTTCCCCGCCTTTCGCCAATACGGTGTGCATCTGGGCCTAATGGAATGGCCCAAGGAGCTTCGCCGACGCAAGAACTTCAAGAAGCTAAGAGCTGAAGCGGCCATCTACCCGCCGGTGCCGTATGCTTCGAATGAAATCAACCTGTCACACAAGTACCAGCCGCCTAACAGTGACCACTGGCTGGGCACCGATCGTCTAGGCCGTGACGTACTGTCCAGTCTTATCCACGGCACGCGGTACGCATTGACGATCGGATTGGTGGCGGTGGGCATTTCCTTGATAATAGGAGTCGTGTTGGGAGCGCTGGCTGGATACTTCGGGGGCCGACTCGACCTATTCCTGCTGTCACGCCTGTTCGAGCTGTGGGCGGCCATACCGTCCATATTCTTGATCATAACCGCAGCTGCATTCTTTCCGCCGAGTTTGTTCTTCGTGATGTTGATCATCGGTCTGACCGGTTGGGTAGGCATAGCTCGGCTAGCTCGCTCTCAATTCTTGCAACTGAGGAGTTACGATTATGTTGCCGCGGCGCGCGGCCTGGGCTGCTCAAGCCGCCGCATCATGTTTCGTCACATGCTGCCAAATGCTCTGGGACCGCTATTGGTGCCAATGGCTTTCGGTGTGGCGGGCGCAATTCTGATGGAATCGGGGCTGAGCTTTCTGGGGATTGGTGTGCCGGCCGAAGCCATCACCTGGGGATCGTTATTGGCGGGTGCCCGCAGTAACGCTTCGGCGTGGTGGTTGGTGGTTGTTCCGGGTACGGCCATCTTCACAACGGTTACCATGTACAACCTGTTGGGTGATGGCCTGCGGGACGCGTTAGATCCCAAGATGAAAGCAGGCTAGCCTTCAGACAGGTCCTTCATTACGCCACCAGCTTACCTCCGGATCTTCCCCCCAAGGCGCTGACGATTACGTCGAGATAGCCGTCCGGTTAAATCTGCGATGATGACCTGGTTGGCGTTCCAAGTTTCTTTGAGCACTTGGGTGTTCCACGGCCCTCGGGGGTCACCATCATGTTTGAAGATGGCTAGCCCACCACCTCTTCTGCCATGCGAAGTGGCTAATACCCCCTGTTCGCCGTTGTTATCGAGATCATCTGCAATCGCTTCGAAGGCTCCTGGAAACGAAGGGCAGATGATGTGTTTCTTCCAGGGGCAACGTGCTGGGTCCCCTTCGTTTTCGTACCAGACGATCTCGTGATTGAACTCGGGTTTGCCCTCCACCGATCGCATTCCCAGCGCCATTACCACGTCCACATTGCCACCATTATCCATTTCGACAGGATGCCCGTGGGTCGGCTGCCGCGGTGTGTCTATCGTGTGCTTCGTCCAGCCTTT
The DNA here is from genome assembly GCA_964401715.1 of uncultured Gemmatimonadaceae bacterium. GTDB lineage: Bacteria > Latescibacterota > UBA2968 > UBA8231 > UBA8231 > CAYNZV01. The sequence continues at coordinate 4,007 of CAYNZV010000144.1, forward strand.
GCTGGCTGGTGAAGCGGAATTCTCATACCAAACGACTTGGTCGTCCATGAACGCTGTCCCTAACAAGTCAGGAAGACAGTTGCTATTAAAATCAGCTACACATTTGGTCCGAGTTTCACTCATTGCTTCTTCAACTAGATGTTGGGTCCAGCCGTTTGGGTTTTGCTCGAACTAGGCGAACTGGTTTAACTTCCTCCAGCTGGATTCAGCCATATCCAGCCGGCCGTCCCCATTGAAATCGGTCACCGCCACATCGTAAGCACCTGGGAGCGTACCCTTGGCAATGTACTAGTGGTGCCAGGAAGCCGTGTCCCGTGGATCGCCTTCGAATCCAAACCACAGCAGGCTTCCGTTGATGTTGTCTACGCTGACGATCTCGGGGGAACCAACATCATTGATGTCGGCGATGGTATGCTGTTCCAGCCACTCTTCCTTGCGCTCGTGAATAATGTGACGCGTAAATGACTCGTAACCATCGTTTTCATACCAGTAAAAAGCCCCACATCGGTGTCGCAGGCTATCAGGTCGGGCAGGCCGCTACCGGTGGGATCGACGGCCGATACGCCGTAGCCATACTCGAAGCCGCCTTTGAGTAGGAATTCCGTAGAACGAATTTGTTGTGCCATTTTAACCGTTTAGAGTTTGTGCGACCGAGGGTTCGGTCTGCTGCTAACGGGGGAAGGGCCCAAAGCTCTTGTGTTACAGTTGCCTAGGTCCGAACCAATTACTACGATCGGCAACCGCTATTTTATTAGAAGGGCACATCAGCAATTACAGACGAACTAGACCGTAAGGGCACCAGAAAGCTACGAGTCTATCTTCCTCACAGAAAGGCAAACAAGTAGCAATTTGACTGGCCATGACGTGCTCCAAGGCCGTTCTCAAAAACGAACCTAACTCTGGAGAAAGTCTGGAATCGTTTCGTTTTCGGTGACCTGTTGCAGTGTTTGTCTCCGCCGTATCAGGTGGCAGGTCCCATCGTTTGCAATCAGCACCTCCGAGGCTTCCGGGAAGGAATTGTAGTTCTTCGTGGACATGCCCGAGCAGTATGCTCCTGTGGCACCTATAACCAGAAGGTCGCCGATACTGGTTGACGGTAATAAACGGGGGCATAGCCCTTCTGGGTTGTCTGGTTCAGGGGTTAAGACGTCACCGCTTTCACAACAATGACCTGCAATTATATACTCTTGCTCTTTGCAATGTGGACTAGGGCCGTGAAAAACATGTACCGGATGTTGAGCACCATACATGCTTGGACGCAGAACTTCTGTCATCCCTGCGTCGATTTTGATGAAGTTATAGCCGTTCGACCCCGTATCAACCATATCGATCACTTCGCATAAAAGAACTCCGGCGTTTGCCACGAAAAAGGTTCCTGGTTCGATCTCCAGAAGCAGCTTTCTACCGTAGGAATCGTGGAAGTGCGCAAATTCCTTGACGATTTGCTGGCCAGCCATGGTGAGATCAGTGGCTTCCTCACTAGGCATACGTGCCACTTTGTAACCGCCTCCCAGATTGACCGACACCACCTCCGGGAGTCGAGCCGCAATGCCCAGCGTAAGCCTCGCGCAGCGTTGCCAAACCCCCGGATCGCTTCCCGAGCCTATATGGGAGTGCAATCGATCGATTGTTAGCCGATACTCGTCGGCGATCTGCAGAACATCATCCAGGTACTCGTGCCAGATTCCGAAGCTGGAAGAGGGCCCCCCCACGTTGGTGCGATTACTGTGGCCGGATCCCAAACCCGGGTTGACGCGAATGGAGAGACGACCCCCTTTTGAACGACGACCAAACTCTCGGAGTTGGTGCAGCGAACAGGCATTGAACAAGATGCCTTCACGAATCAAGTCTTCGAAGTCGTCCGGCAGCTCCTGTGCCGTCAGCTGGATCTCCTGCGACGGAACCCCGGCGGCTAGGGCTCTACGTACCTCGAAGCCGCTGCTGGCATCAACATGTAACCCCAACCTGTTGAAGATCCGGACTACCGCTCCGTTCGGGCAGGCTTTCATAGCGTAGCGCACAGTCAAACCGTATGGGTTCGGGAACGCCAGCGCCGCACGTGCTCGTCGTTCCAGTTCGACTTGGTTGTATACAAAGATCGGAGTACCAAACTCCTTTTGAAGGTGCCTGGCCTGATCCTTGGTGAGCATGCAGTATAGGCTCATCGAATATTCTCTATGTTGCTATATTTATTGGGGGTAAGTAGCTTTTACGCCTAATTATCCTATTCCCGATTTGCGGTGTCAAGGAACCGTCCTTGTAAGAGTGGCAACATATATTCTAGGCATTTCCGCGTTTTATCATGACAGCGCTGCGTGTTTGATTCGCAACGGCGAAATCGTGGCAGCAGCTCAAGAAGAGCGTTTTACGCGGATCAAACACGATCCCAGCTTTCCCCTGCAAGCGACCCGATACTGCTTGGCTGAAGCCGGCATAACGTCCAACGATCTCCACTGTATAGGCTTCTACGACAAGCCATTACTCACTTTTGAGCGTCTTTTGGAGACCCACCTTGCAACCGCGCCGACAGGATTAAGACTGTTCTGGAAAAGCATGGCGGTTTGGCTCAAGAAGAAGCTGTGGATTCCTCAACTGATCCAGCATGAACTCGAATTCGACGGTCCGGTGTTGTTCGGGGAGCACCACGAGTCTCACGCCGCCAGCGCGTTTTATCCTTCACCATTTGCTGAGGCTGCCATCGTCACAGTCGATGGAGTCGGCGAATGGACCACCACCAGCTACGGATACGGCAGCGGTTGTGACGTTCATATCCTAGCTGATATCAAATTCCCCCATTCCTTGGGTCTGCTCTATACCGCCATTACTTACTTTACTGGTTTCAAACCCAACTCAGGAGAGTACAAGCTCATGGGTTTGGCACCATACGGCCAACCCCGGTATGTGGACCGCATGATGGACAACCTCATCGACCTCAAGGAAGATGGATCCTTCAAGTTGAACATGGACTATTTCAATTATCTCGCCGGCCTGACCATGACCAATCGGCGGATGGAGGAATTGCTCGATGGTCCGCCACGTAAGCCGGAGTCGCCAATCACCCAGCGCGAAATGGACCTGGCCAGATCCTGTCAGGAGGTTACCGAGGAGGTGATGTTGCGCATTGCCCGGCAAGCTCATCGAGAAACAAACCTAGCGAACCTTTGTCTAGCAGGTGGTGTGGCGCTTAACTGCGTGGGAAATGGTCGCATACTTCGTGAGGGACCATTCGAAAAAATCTGGATCCAACCGGCTGCCGGTGACGCTGGAGGAGCTTTGGGCGTGGCATTATCGTTGTGGTATCGATATTGCGGAAACGGCCGTATCGTGCCGGCCGACGAGAAGTTAGATGCCATGAAGGCGTCCATGTTGGGGCCATCCTACAGCGACCAGGAGATCAGAGCGTTTCTTGAAACGAATGGCGCTCCGGGTGAATACTTGGGCAACGGGCAGTTGTCGGTGCGGGTCTCCGAGCTGCTCAAAAAAGAAAAGGTCGTGGGGTGGTTCAACGGTCGGATGGAATTCGGTCCCCGAGCCCTGGGCGCGCGCAGCATCATCGGCGATCCAAGATCTCCAAAGATGCAGTCGGTGATGAACCTCAAGATCAAATATCGAGAAAGTTTTCGACCGTTCGCGCCTTCGGTTTTGCGCGATTCGGTGCAAGACTATTTTGAGCTGGAAGCCGATTCGCCGTACATGCTGCTGGTTGCGCCGGTGCTGGAGAGTCGTCAGATACCAATGACGACGGAAGCAGAGGACCTGTTTGGGATAGACAAGCTGAACATCCCGCGCTCCGACATTCCGGCGGTTACCCACGTCGATTATTCTGCACGTATTCAGACCGTCCGTCGAGATGAAAACCCTGCTTATTACGATCTGATCCAAGCCTTCAGCAGCATTTCCGGGTGTCCCGTGATCGTCAACACCTCGTTCAACGTGCGTGGGGAGCCGATAGTATGCACTCC
>CAYNZV010000145.1:0-7873 GCA_964401715.1 uncultured Gemmatimonadaceae bacterium
CATTGCCGGACTCCGATATCGGATTGGTTTGCTCATCTCGAGGACTTGGTTTAGCACTCTTGACCGCTACCTCATCGTCGATTCCGTCCAACACTTCCGCAGGGGCATCCATTGTAACTGAAACATCGGTTACGATGCTGTCATTAGTTGAATCACCGTCATCTACCGGATCTGCTACCTCACCTTCCGTCTCCATAGCTGCGGCGACCACTTTTTCTTGTTCTTCCTCTTTCGGGACAACGACCATCTCCTCGTCGCTGCCATGATCCACAACGTACGAGGTTGCTTTGGCCTTCAGTGCGCTTAATACCTCTTGATCCTCCAGTCCCGGAACTGTCTTTAGCAACTCTTCGTCTGCTTCCGCCACAGATGCCACGGAAATGAACCCGGATGTCGCCAGACTCAGCGCAATGAGTTCGCTGATTCCGAGCGACTTGCGAAGATGCTGTTGACTCGCATCGATCTGCAACCGACGGATCTGGTACTCCTTGTCGGTGATGATGTCCAATCCCCATCCGGTCAGGTGGGCTGCCAAGCGAGAATTCTGCCCGGAGCGACCGATTGCTAGCGAAAGTTGATCCTCATCGACGATCACAATGGCATGGTGTCTCCTGTGGTCCACTATCACCCTTGATACGTTGGCAGGACTCAGCGAACGTGAAATGAAAACTTCGGGCTCTTCGCTCCAAGGTACAATGTCGATACGTTCCCCGCTCAACTCTCGAACAATAGCCTGAACACGGGAGCCTTTGATGCCAACACAGGCTCCGACCGGATCCACTCGTTCGTCGTGAGAGCTTACAGCAATCTTGGCCCGGTCACCCGGCTCTCTGGCTACCGCATGGATGTCGACGATGCCTTCTGAAATCTCCGGCACCTCGATCGCAAACAGCTTGCGCAGGTATTCGTTATGTGTGCGGGATAACAACACCTGCGGACCCCGGCTCGACGCAAGAATTTCGTAGATGTAACCCCGGATAGCGTCCCCTTGGCGATAACGTTCGCGGCGAATCTGTTCTTTGAACGGAATAGCCGCCTCCGCCCTACCCAACGTCAGGATGATGTCACCGCGGCTGATCTGTTGGACAATTCCCGATTCAATCTGACCGGCCCTCCCCCGGAACTCCTCGTATATCTTCTCCCGTTCTGCCTCGCGGACTCGCTGGACCAAAATCTGTTTGGCCGTCTGAATAGCGTTACGACCAAAGTCGGCGAAATCCAAACGTTCGACGATCTCGGATCCTACCTGAGCGTCTGAATCTAGGACCCTAGCCTCGTCCAAAGCGATTTCAGCACTGGGCTCGTTGACTTCCTCAACAACGAGCTTGCGGGCAAACACTTCCATTTGCCCAGAAGTTGGGTCGATCTCAGCGGTATAATTCTCGGTGTCGCCGTAGCGCCGTTTTGCTGCGGAAATGAGAGCGTCGGCCAGAGTTTGCACCACCATATCGCGATCAACGTTCTTCTCTCGCGCTATTTGACCTAACGCTTCGACCACATTGAAATTATTCACTCTGCCTTCTTTGCCTTTCCTACAATTCGGCCTCGATCGTCGCCTTAGCAATTTCCGAACGCGCGATTTCATCAGGGCCAGCTGTGCCTGCCAAAATTATGTGTTCATCACCGAAATCCACCAATAGTCCACGGATCGTTTTCCCAGACACCGTTACGACCTTCAAGTTGCACTCCAGCGCTCTACTGAAATCTCTATCTGAATTTAGAGGGCGTGATAACCCAGGAGAAGTCACCTCGAGTCGATACCGACCCGGTAGCAGGTCCTCGACATCCAGGATATCACCGACCTCTAGGCTGATGTTCCGGCAATGGTCGACCGAGATACCTGTATACGCGTGGACCAGCACTCGAAGCGTCTGATTTTGCATCGGACCTTTGAGTTCGATGTCCACAAGCTCGGCGTCGTGCGCGCTTACGACCGGTTCCAATAACGTTGTAAGTCTCGATTTTATTGAAGCTTGATCGAGCCAGTCCGATCGCGAATCAACCATAATACGCAGATAGCATGGCGAATGCCCACGAAACTTAGAAAATATGGCAATAAAGTAGATTGGGCAAGATTGATTTAGGAATGCCCCTAAATGACAGGCATAATTCCTTTTTACCCAAAGAGTTAAAGCTTTCTATATACGGCGCGGAGCTCGTTTCTGGTGTTTTCCAAAAGTGCCTTTAGCTCCGCTTCGTTCGGCCTTTTGCGTCCCCGTGGATCTTCCTCCGGCATATTCGTCGCGGAGTCAGCATTTTCGGAAACAGGGCGTAAATTTGGTAAATCAGGGGCATTTCCGTGACGGGCAGCCGTAAGCCATTGGTCGACGTTTTCGGATGCATGTCGCAACAGCTCCGGCTCACTTTTAATCTTCTGGCGCACACCGGCAATAGTATAACGTTCGCGATGAAGAAGATGTTTTATCAACAGTATTATTCCTATGTCCTTTTCTCGATAAGCCCGGTTCTTGCCCCGTGCCCGGCGCGGTTTCAGGCAGTTGAACTCTTTCTCCCAGGCACGAAGAGTATAGGGCTGCAGTTCGGCCAGCCGTGATACCTCGCTGATGCTGTAATAGAGCTTGGTTTTTAGCGAGCGCTTCACTTTCCCACTTTCTTCGTTTCAGGTCTAACTAAAGTCATCGCTTTCGCCATATGGTGCGAATCGGCGTGCCTTCGAAGCAGAACTTATCTCTCAAGCGATTCTCCACAAACCGGCGATAGGACGCCGAGACCAGATCCGGTCTATTCGAGAAAATTACGAAGGTAGGCGGACGGATACCATGCTGCGTCGCGTACAGCATATTGACCTGACGCCCCCGACTAGTTGGCGGATTACGACGGACAATCGATTCGAACAACTGGTTTAGCTGCGAGGTAGGTACTCGCTGGCGTCGTCTGTCAGCAACCTTGGTGATAACCTCCAGGCAGCGGGTAACTCGCCTACCAGTCAATCCGGAGATAAACAGGATCGGATAGTGCTGCAAAAACGGAAACTTGCGCTGTAGCTCAGCACGGAACTCGGCTGCTTTGAGAGACGCATCGTCTATCAGATCCCACTTATTGACCCCAATTACCAAGGCGCAACCGGCTTCCATTACCTGATTGATAATGCAGGCGTCCTGAGATGTGCACCCTTCTTCCGCGTCCAGCAACACCAACGCTACATCAGCTTTGTTCATCGCTTCGCGCGAACGTAGCCCACTATAATACTCTACCTGGTCGTTTACTCTTGAACGACGCCTTTGTCCAGCCGTGTCCATCAACTCATAGGAACATCCATTAAATTTTATTCGTACACTGGTGGAATCTCGCGTCGTGCCAGGTGCTTCGTGGACGATCGATACGTGTGAGTTTCCGAGACGATTGACAAGGGTGGACTTGCCAACATTGGGTCGACCAGAGATGACGATTTTCAGCAGGTTTTTATCATTGTCATCGAGGGACAGACGAGCCTCGATGCGCGCCAGCACTAAATCCAACATATCACCGGTTCGCCGCCCGGTCGCCGCCGACACCGGGTACGCAGGCCCCAATCCCAACGCAGTAAACTCGCCAACAGCTTCTTCGAGCGATGGATTGTCCACCTTGTTCACCAGCACCAAAGTTTCGACACTCTGGCGACGCACCAAGCGCGCGACCCTTTGATCTAAATCAGTGACTCCAGTAGTCGCATCGCCAAGGAAAACGACCAAGTCCGATTCGCGAAGGGCTATCTCGACCTGTTGACGTACTGCAGACTCGAGCACGTCTTCGGGTTCTGGAACATATCCTCCGGTATCCACCAATGTGAAAACACAGCCCGACCACTCGACATCTGCGTAAATGCGGTCTCGCGTGATGCCCGGCCGATCATCGGTAATCGCGGTTCGACGTTTGATCAGACGATTGAAGAGTGTCGATTTCCCAACGTTCGGACGACCAATGATAGCAACGACTGGGCCCCGAGGATTGACTGTACTAATCTCTTCGCTCATCGATGGTGAAATCGATATCCGAGTTCGTTGAGCTGACGCCCCGTTCCGAGCTGTTCCATGGAAATTTTGTTCTGTGTTATCGCTTTGATGGAATCGCAGAGATCGTAACTGCCCACCGAAACCGGATGTTTCAGTTTGGTACCAATTCCGGCTGGCGTCATATCATCTAACGTCAGGCCGTCGCCATTCACACAATTAGGCGGCAATAGGACATGGTCCCATGTTTCCCCTGCTAACTGGTCGATCATGTCGGCCCCAGTCAACAGACCGGAGACCGTAATGCCGTCGCCAAAGTAGCGGTTTTCCACAGCAACTACGTCAACCTTCAGTCCTGGGACCAGATTCAAAGGAGCCACGAGCTGGCCCACGAAACTAGCCGCCAAAGCTCCGGTAACTAATGCCACGTGGGTTTCGTGATACAAATGCTTCGGCATTCCACTCCTTTCGCGGACGAAGGTATCGATGAAGGAGCGTGTCATTCCGATACCGTTTTCCAGCTGAGGAAAAGCGTCGTAGTAGTCCGAATCCGGCACGGGAATACCGCTGGTCAGGAACAGTTCGTCTGCGGCGTAGACTAAACGCTCCCCCAAAACACGACGATACTCTTCGCCCCATCTGAACACCTCGTCGACGTAGCGTTTAGACAGCTCTGGAGTTACCCGGCTCAAATCAGGAAGTCCTTGTCTAAACTTGGTCAAACCGACCGGCACCAAAGCCATCGACCTCAATTGCGGATAAAAACGGGCAAGATCCTCGACGGTTTGGCGTAGATGGGGACCATCGTTCCATCCGGGACAAACCACAATCTGCGCGTGCATTTCGATGCCGTGCTCCGCGAGAAAGCGGACCCGATCGAGGATATCAACTGGAAGCTTCCGTCCCAACATGCGCTGTCTAAGATCGGGGTTTGTGGCATGAACAGAAATGTATTGAGGAGACAGTCGATGTTCGACAATTCTCTGAAGATCTGCCTCCTTAATGTTGGTTAAAGTTACGTACGAACCGTGAAGAAACGACAAACGATAATCGTCATCTTCGAAATAAAGGCTAGGCCGCAAGCCCTCGGGCATTTGGTGTATAAAACAGAAGACGCATTTGTTGTTACATCGGCGCAACCGCATTTCGTCGAAAGAGAGTCCCATTGTCTCGCCGGGAACGCGGTATAAATCCACTTCATAACGTTCATTGTCGCGCTCAACTTCGATACAAAGTTGAGCATCTGCGCTGAAGACGCGATAATCGATCAGGTCGCTGATCGGATGGCCGTTGATGCTGTGGATGCGGTCTCCCGCTTCGAAACCGGCTTCGGCGCCGGAGCTGCCTGGTTCAACCTCGCTGATTTTGATCACGGAATCGCTGTCAATCCGAAAGCATTAAACGCAGAGTATTTGACGTAATCCCGACGATTTCGACGTCGAGATTGCCGAGTCCTTTTGCGCTCAGCTCCCTGGCAACGTCGAAGGCGGGGGACTTGGAATGTGCATCGTATATGGCTATATCGTTTTCGAAGCTCCGAGGATAGAGCTTCTCTATGTCGGTGACACGCAAAGGGAACTCTCGCTCAAAGTAGTCTGCCAGCTGGCGACTGCCGCCTACGGTTAGTGAGATGGTGCGTCCCGAATACACCTTGTCCCGCCAATCGTCTATGATCTCCTTGAAGAGCTGGTGCGCTAAGTAATCGAGGCTCTCTCTGACGGCAATCTGGGAAGCGTTTTCGAAACTCCCGCCCGCAGCTCGCTTCGAGGTGGATATGTTCGCTATCATCTCGCGAGAATCTGACCAAAAGGCCTCGATCTGGGCGTTTGCAACGACGGAATGTATCGAGAAATCGGAGAGCTGAGCAGCAGCGAAAGGGATCGGAATATTCTTTTGGCTCTGCAAATCGATCCGTCCCAGTACCAAAATGTCGGCTCCGAGTTCCTGGCCCAATACTGCTGCAGTGGCTGGATCGTCGAAGGCTTGTCGATACTCAAGGGCAGCCAAGCGCGGCTTCAAGATTTCCATACGTCCCTGTCCCGCCAGCGCGTATTGTAAAGAGGCGCTGGCTTGGATCCAATCCTCGCGAGAGGATCCATCCAGAGACGACGTGCGCAAACGAGATATGCAAACGATTCTCGGATGATCGATTGCTTCAGCGAGCAGATTCAAACCTGCGATGCTTGCCTGCAGCGAACCTAGATTCACGGAGGCGTCTATAGTTACTTGGTAATTTTTCGCGTCTAGCTCTCCGCGTTCAACAATGGTGAAGTTGGATACGTACCCGGAGGTACTACTGAGAATATGATCCTCGATTACGGCGAAGTTCTGCACTCGAGTCTCCGATTTAATCAGAGTGCCAACGCCCCTTTCGACTGCTTCGCGCAGGGCGGAGGATTTGGCGCGTTGGAAGGCAGCCGCTGTATCGCCATCGATTATTGCGGCAGCCCCACTTACACGGACGGATTTGGTTACCCCACCAAACGCTACAGTAGAGCCGAGCAAGCAAGCAACGCACGCCGAAATGAGCGGAGGTCCCCGCACTTAAAACTCCATGCGCAATGCATTCTGCAATTCGCGGATAATCACCATCGCTTCGGCGCCAGATACGGTGTCGTTGGGCCGAAAATGACCGGAAATCTTGTCGACTGACATGATTCCCCGGCTCGTATTGAGGGCTATCGCGTTGTACGCATAATTGTCGCCACGGACATCGGGAAAACGCGAGGTTTCTCCGAGAAACTGGGTCGTTAGACCTGCAGATCCGGTTACAAAAACCAGAATTCCCTGATTCACCATCGCATAACTGGCGCGGTCAACAGGCCGATCCGGTTGGAATGAACCGTCCGGGAAAAGTTCCAATCCCGGGACAGTCAGATCCAAAACCTCGGCGATCCAGTTTTTGGCCCAAGAATGCTCGATATCGGTTGCTTTTGGAGTGGGTATACCAGAGGAACCGGGGGGGTAAAACGCAGGGATTCCGTTCGTCAATCTGTGGCGTTCCACCAAGGTTTGCAGTTGAAGTTCCTCCAGTAATAAGACTGCCAATTCGGCGCGGGTCAGGGTACGTGCCGTGCTGATCTTGAGGCCAACCTTGGTCCCCGGTAAGGTACGCTCAATCATCTGGATGCGCTTCACTTCGCGCATCGCAGTTTCGACGTGGGGACCACGGTTTAACTCAATTATTTCGATGAACGAGGATTTCGCGCCACGCAGATCTAGGGCTGCCAAGTATGCTTGACCCTGCCGCAAATAGATCTCAGTGTACTGCGGTTTGAGTTTGCGGGCTTTGGCAAAAGCAGCATTCGCTTCCTGCAGCCAACTTGTGGCCTTCCGACTACTATGTAGACCCTCCGCGGCTGCGATTCTACCTAGGGTGATGTAGGCGTCCGCGAATCGATTTCCTTTGTGTAGCGCCTGTTCAATATCCTGACGGGCACGCCAGAAATCCTTGTGTTCCATGGCTACCAGCGCGGTGCCAACGAAAGACCCTGCGAAGTCATTGTCCAGGGATCTCGCCCGCTCAAACTCACGTTGGGCGCCGAAGGTATCTGCGCGCTCCAAGAGCCGCAAACCACGTTGGTAGTGGTTTTCAGCGGTATCCAGAAAGGATTCTGGCTTGATAGTCTTCGGACCGCAAGCCATTAGCGCAAGCACCACTACAGCGAAATAACTTAAAAAAAACATGGGGAACCACTTTTGGTGTGAGTTGGAGCGGGAGACGGGAGTCGAACCCGCGACATCAAGCTTGGGAAGCTTGCGTTCTACCCCTGAACTACTCCCGCTCCTAATCTTTTAATCCCCAGAAAGACAGGAATTTAATTTGTAAAAAGTAAGGCTTGGAGTAAGGCGGCATAGCCTGTCGTTTTTACCCCTTTGTGCAAATTATGAATCGACATAGGTGAAACTGCGTGGGGTTTTTT
>CAYNZV010000146.1:0-7762 GCA_964401715.1 uncultured Gemmatimonadaceae bacterium
CGTTCGTTTCTTGCCGCTGTCTGAGTGTCGGCCCTTTCCATCTTCTAACCTTCCCTTGCTGTAGAATGGGTGTCCCCGCTTGGTAGGCACAGGGAGCAAGAAGCAGGCCAGTTTTGATCAAACGCAATGCCAAGTCGAAATTAATTCTTAAGATGTTATTTTTGTTAACTTTACCCAATTGATCGATTATTTATCATACTTACGTCTATCGCTATTCTTACTAAACGGAGAGAAAATATTTCCTTGTATGGATATTTTTTCCTATCGATGTCACTTAAGTTGCCTTGCTGGTGGCATCCACGGAGCGTATGTTTGATGGCACAATATCAAAGAGGTCGGTTCAAATGATTGACAAGGAACTGCTCGACATGTTGGCTTGTCCGGAAACCAAGGAACCCGTTCGCTTGGCCGAAGACGAGATGATCGCCGGTCTCAACAGTCGCATCGAGCGCGGCGAGGTCGTTAATCGTGGCGGGAAAACCGTTGAAAAGAAGATCGATGGTGGACTGGTTCGCGAAGATGGCGCTTATCTGTATCCGATCGAGGATGACATACCGATCATGTTGATCGACGAAGCAATTGCGCTCACCTCCTAGCTCCCGACCATTAAGATTCGATTCCGGCTCCTTCCACCTTTAGTAGCTTTCTGCTACCATCCTCATTCGCAAGCAACAAAACCTCAGCGCCCTGCTTGCGGGCTTCTTGTTGATAGTTGTCGACCAATTCCAAGGTTCGCTGCCGTTTCAAAAGCTTCAACCGCATTAGCTGATTGAAACCATCCTTGGTGATTAACGCGAATGGCTGTCCCCTAAAATACACCTGGTATGAACGCAGTTTTCGGGGTTCATCCGCTTCTGACTCGGAACCATATAGCAACTTGTAGTCGAGGCTGAGGAAATACCCGAGTCCGTTGGCGGCCACGACACTGAGATTAGTGATCAGATTCAGAGGATTCAACAGCCGTGAAAGCCACAATGGCACGAGGCATATCAGCATCAGACACCCGAGAAAGAAAAATCCGAAGCGATACAGGTTCAACGATTCACCCGCTCTCTTGCGTTGTAGCATCAACCGAACGAAAACGATAGTAATTGCAAGGAAGAGCAGAAACAGCGCGGGAACTATAGGCCTGAGTCCGTCCATTTGAAGAAGAAATACCTCGGGCCGGGGAAGATACGGTTGGCAATCGTGTCGAAGAAAGACGGCTTATTTGACAAGCGTCATCTTTCTGACCAAAGAGATGTCCTGTACCCTCACTCGATACAAATATATCCCTGTTGCCACTGAATGGCCTCGATTATTGAGACCATCCCACGTCGCATGATAGTAACCTGGTTGTATGAACTCATCGACGATGGTCCGCACTTTCTGTCCGGTCACGTTGAATATGTCGATCTTCACCGGAACCAAACCCGCGACCGTGTTGAACGCCGGAACGTCGAACGGAATGATGGTGTTTGGGTTGAACGGATTCGGATAGTTCTGCCCGAGTGCGAAGCTCTTGGGAACTGCCAATAGGTGCGGATCGCTTAAAAAGCGAATGTCTGTACTTTCGTAATCAGAGCTCATCAGCTGGCCGTTTTGCACCGCCAGCGAACTAGGAAACCCGTTCGCGTACAGACGCACCTTGATGCGCATGAGTTCACCGTCGCCCGTAGCCGTCCAACGCTTTCCGCGTCGAGCGGCCGCCACAGAGAGACGACCTTCCTCTTGCTCTAGTCGCTTGAAGTAGCCGTGTGGATTGGGTTCAAAGATCCTGCCGATTTCCAGATCTTCCTTTTCCAAAAACTCCATTTCCATCGGGTCGTAGGTGAGATCGAACGCGTATCCGGCGAGGTCCTGTAACGACTTGATCGCGAACACCAGCTCGACCTCGCGGCCTTGACGCCATTCATCATCAAAATCGGGTGCCAGTATCTCCAAGCCTGCGGCGCTGTTTATCACTGTCGCTGGAACCTTGAACACGGGAGGCGCCCCGAAACCGGTGCTGTTGCTGATGTTCGAGGTCGTCACCGTCAGATCCTCCACTCCTACCCTGCCGTCGTTGTTGAGATCAGCCCGATGAAAACCAGTAACTGCGGTGTTTGTTCCCCAAGCCGAATCGATGGCATTGACGTCGTCCTCGTCGATCTCGTTGTCTTCCGTGACATCGCCCGCCTTGAGCTCGCGGCCGCTCTGATCCAGAAGAAACGAAACATCACCGCGGATATCAGATGCGAAAAATCCCTCGGATGAGCTGATGGTAACCAGTTCGCCATTGCGTACAGTGATCGTGTCAGTTCGGCCACTTAGGTGGCTGGTGTCTTTGACCGTCAAGACATAGCGACCGGTGGGCACACTCACCAGAGTGAGAGCCCCAATGTTGTCTGTCTGCACCTCAACCGTGTCAGCCGTAGCGACAAAATCGTCGTTTGCCGATATGAAGCGTGCATCGGTGATGTCGAAGGTGCTACCAGGACGTCGCAAATGGACGTCCAGAAAGGTTGCATGTTCGCCGTTTCCGATGGGAGTAGTACGGCCTTCCAGCAAGACTTCTGCATTTATTCGACCACGGGAAACATTTTGCAGCTCATTGCCTTTGACCGAAAGTCCGGTCGATTTGGTCAAAGCTACCGCACTGCCCGCCTGGCTAAAAGAAGCGGTTTCGTCGAAATCGACACTTAGCGCTGAAGAGAAACTACTGTCGACCACCACCCGGAAGCTAGCCAGTCTCGCGGGATCCAGCTCGGTACCCACCACTCCACCTCCACTTTTGCTCTTGGTGTATCTGACTGTCGTGCCTATGGTGGTATCTTCGACAACCGTGCCGCCTGAGAAAACCTCGTTGAAATCGGTGAACGGACTCGTCGGATTCACCACGCTCAGTTTTGTGGTGCCGAGTTCCACGACGGCACTTACCGCATCTATGGTGACGCCACCCGACTGAACCAGCACGTCGAAGGTCAAAGTATCACCGATGCTCGTCTGGAACTTCGTCGGGGCCATGACCATGTTTGGATTGGCGCTGGAGCCGACTCCGATGTTCAGTTGGTTCGACGCCTCGCTAACACGTCCGCCGTCATTGTTGACAAAGGTAGCATCGGCGCTGATGCCGGCATAAATCGAATAGGAGGACGTGGGGACCGCGAGAGCGGCGCTTCGAGTATCCCAATTGAAGGCGTTACTGCCAACCTCTCGAATGGTGGTAATGGTACCGCTGGCGGTACCATCTGAGCTGTTGATGATGAAGGTATCGTCGCCTCCGCCGGATCCCAGAACATTTTCCTCTAACGTCTTCAACGACGTGTGCCCCGCCGTCCTCGAAGCGTAGAGTCGGATATAGGCGTTCTCCGTCCCGAACAGGTCGTCCACCATATAATCATCCCATTCCAGACGCACAATGTCTCCCTGGCCGACATCACCGTAACGGGATTTCAAGATTATGTACGGATTGTGAGTTATGGTTATCGACCCACCACGCGAGACTGAGGCATTGCCGGAACCATCGGTCGACTTGGCGTACAACCACACTTGAACATCGCTCTTCGGAATGTTGTTCGGCGGAGTACGCAGATTCCAGGCGTACATGTCATTGGGACCATCCGAATTCTCTTTCAATCCGCTGACAATCAGCTTGGTATCTGCATCTCCAGTCAGCGACCCGATAGCCGCCCCAGACTCCGTTGAGTGGTCGGTAACTGCCGGATTGTCGGTGGTGAAATAAAGATTTATAGTCGCGTCTTCATCTAAATCCTTATCGCCTGGTCCCTTCTGCCACTGAATGGTATAAACCGGCTGCGAACCCGAATCGATGTCCCTTTGGGTGTCGGTCGCGGGTTCGTAGAACGTGAATGCAGGCGAGTGTCTTACCACCAGCTGTTGGGAGCTGTTCCCAACAGCCACATCAGTGGAATCGGTGGCTACTGCATAAAGGAAATAACCGCCCTGAGCGACCAGTGGGTTGGTAACATCCCACGGAAATTCTGTGTCGCGGGTCGTCAGGGAAGTTGAATTTGTTATAGCCCTTCCACGAGTCCCTGAAACGCTCTTTCCCAAAACGAATTCCTGGTTCGGATATACACCGGTGGCTGAGACCGAAGTCAACCCACTGACTTCAGCGTAGAACAGCTGCACACGCGCCTCGGTATCGAAGTCCAATACGGTGAAGTCGAGGTCGTATGGGTTGGCCTTGAGACCCGTGCGCACACCTGTATCGACGGTGTCGGCGACTATCGGATCAATCTGTTGTACGATGGGCGAGTGTTTAATCGACATCGCACCTGGGCTGACGGCAAAAACCGGTGGATTTTTGCCGTCGTCCGCCACCAGGTAAACGTAGTAGTCGCCGCTTTGGGCTCGCTCGATAGAAGCAAACAGCATGTCCTTTAAGGCTGCCGTCGGATCGTCCCAGGTATAGGTTTGACCGCTGCCCTCGATAAAATCGTTGGTGCCCGCAGCGCTTGTTACATCCCGCTGATCTACGATCAAAGTGGCGAAGATACGAATATCCCGAACTGACTTGAGGTTATCGGAACCGTAGAAGTAGAGGGCAGCCTTGAGGTTATTGCTAAAATCGTCGTCGCTGTCGGTCAGGTTGTATCCGATATCAAATGAGCTGTTGGCCACGTCGCCCGTACCGTCTGGTTGAGAGATCGATACGGAGGGACGACTGTTGGTGGGCACGATGTCGATACTTGCACCCAGCATGAAATAGGATCTCGCAGCTACAAAACCCCCTGTGGGTGACGTTCCCACTCGAACCGTACGTGCCCCAACCCCCCTTCCAACGCTGCTGGCAGTACTGTTGGTAATGACTTGTAGGTTGCCTGGATTAGATCCATTGGTCACCGAGTCGCTGGCAAGGACATTCAGTTTTACCAACAGCCCAATCTTGTCGCCATCATCGCCCCACTCGTTGGCAGAGGCAGCGTCCTCGTTTACTAATCCTTCAAAAAACTTGTCGTCATCGGCCAGCGTCGTGGCAACCGTCTCCCACGAACCGGCAAGGTAACCGTCTCCGGTGACATCTAAAGCGCCTAGGTTGGATCCATCCGTTGGGTCGGCAGCATGAATGTAGACCGGATTGTTTGTGATCTCTGACCCGACTGTCTGCTGGTTAACGGGCGTGTAGGACAGGGTGTATTGATATCCTCCCACTGGAATCGAGACATCTTCGTGGGTTGTGGCTCTACCCAAGACCTTGAAATAAGCATGGTGGTTGACGTTAGTCACATGACCCAACCCAAATCCCTCACCGGTGCCGCCTGCGAAGGCCATGTATATCTGATCAAGGTCAGGATGTTCCGTAAGCGCTGGACTCAAGAGAAACACGTCAGTTGCCGCGATGCCATCTTCTGTGCCGGTGTCGGAATCGTCATCGGCAACCTTTTCAGGCAACGTCCAGCTATTTCCGTTGTAGAAGGCATAATAGATGTCGTGCTCGTTTTTGCTGCTGTACCCAGCGGTAAACGCGATGTGGAGATCTCCCTTCTCTTCCAACCGATCGTCCACAATGGCGGCCACCCGTTCGGTGATCTCCCAGTCGAGTTCAATGTTGTACTCCCGGATGCCGTCATCGAATACAGAGGTCGCGCTGCTCCACACGGAGGTCGCTGTACCCCAGTTGATCCCCGTCCCAATAGTGCCGTCATCATCGTATTGGTTAAAATACACCCCTTCGGCAGGTGTGGTGTCTCCAAACTTGAAGACAGAGTAGACCCGATCTGGCAGTCGATTGCGGTCGATGGCCAGAGTTGGAAAGAAGTATCTGGCGTCCGTCTCCACTGCTGCGTTGCCAGTGGTTTCATCGACAAACGTGGCCACCGAGGCCCCATCCACATTTTGATTCCAGCCGCTCGCGCCCACGCTGCTCCAATTTGTGTCCGAGAGAGCACGTTTATGTTCAATGCGGTTGTCAGCGTCATTGAAATACAGGATATGCAACGCATCCCCGTCGCCCACCGCAATATCAGGGCCGGTCTCCCGACCCCCGTCGGGTGAAATTCTCACACCACCCGTGCTTGCGGTGTTTCCCGATTGTCCAACCGGCAAAATCGTGAATGGGGTGGTGAAACGATTGACCTTGGCGAGCATGACGTCATCGCCGCCACCACCGGTACTGGTCCCCCGAACGTAGGTAATAAAGATGTTGTCTCGGTCATTGATAGCCATGCGTGGAAATGCCGATTTTTTACCTTCCGTATTCACCG
Source organism: uncultured Gemmatimonadaceae bacterium (assembly GCA_964401715.1). Lineage (GTDB taxonomy): Bacteria > Latescibacterota > UBA2968 > UBA8231 > UBA8231 > CAYNZV01. The sequence continues at coordinate 6,189 of CAYNZV010000146.1, forward strand.
TAGAGATATCATTCGCCCTAATTGGACCCTGTGCGTCGGTAGGAAACCAATTGCTACCCCCGTCGTTGGAATACGAGAAATAAACATTTTTGTTTCTCTTCCGGTCGGCCGTGGACACAAACGCATAGACGACTCGCGGGTTTCCTCCACTGTCGACCTCCAGATCAAGAGTGGAGTAGGATAGTCCACCTGAGCCGTTCAGTGTCAGCGGATGGAAGCGCAGCGTGTTTGATACGCTCTTGGCGGTACTGAAGGTATTACCGGCGTCAAAGCTGCGGCTGTACATGACCTGATAGACTGGGGTGATGCCGCCATTGTAGATACGTCCCCTGGTATTTCCTACCTGCTCTATCCAGGCCATGTGGATAACGGGCGTAGTCGTCGCTGCGGTGACCCCCGGCGCCGGAAGATTGGCGCTGGTGCCGAACGGCACCACGTCCACCATGGCGATGTCCACCTGCATGCCGTCGGTGTCAGTGCCATCGACCTGCATCGCGCTTTCGATGGCGTGGAAATGTCCGTATACCGGATGCTCTTCTGTTGCCGCTTGACTCAGATCGACCCGCACACTGATCTCTTCGCCAACGATGAAATCGTTGCGAACCGTGCTGTCCTGTGGTGAAAAGCCTATCGGCGTGCGATTCTCGAACGTTGGGGCAGCACCGAAAGCTACGCCCGCAACTAGGACACAAAGCAACCCGATTTGAATGCGCTGGATAGCCATGGGATACTACCTGACCAGGAGCATCTTCCGGGTTTGCTGGTATCGACCAATCTCCAGCAAGTAGAGGTAAATGCCGGAAGAAACTTGACGTCCGCGCGTGTCCCTGCCGTTCCAGACCAGTGTGTGAAATCCCGGAGGCATGGTACCTGCGGCCAACGTGCGGATCTTCTGGCCCAGAACGTTGTAGATAGCCAGGTTCACATCGGTATGCGATGGCACGGCGAAAGGAATAGCAGTAGACGGATTAAATGGATTGGGGTAGTTCTGGTCCAATCTGGCCTTCATTGGCACCAGCAACTCGGTAATGCTCTTACCCCAAGTTACAGCATTGATATCGTATATCGGGTTTAACAAGACGCCTTCGCCATGTTCCAGGGATTCGATCCCCCCATCTTGCAGGATCTCGAATCTCAGCTTGGCCAAAGTGCCTTCCTCGATCGCCGACCACTCCTTGCCGATGCGCGCGCCAATCACCATCAATCGGTCACCTTCGACCCGCGTTTCGAACACGGACCCGGAAGGATTCCCCAAGAACACATCTCCCTCCACAGTTTGGTGGCTCACTGGCCGCAGCCGATCCGGATCGAACCGCAAATCGAATTCAAAACCAGCTAGATCGTCCAGATCATTCGCCACCACCTCCACCTCTACTTCCTGTCCTGCCCACGCGGGCTTCTCCACGTCGAAAAGGGGATTCAATCGGAGACTGGTGTTGCTGTTGTCACCACGTGCGACAGACTTGAAGACTGGAGGAGCACCAAACCCCTCACTGTTCCCGAAGTTAGAAGTTGTAACCGTTAGATCGACGGCGCTGACCTGATTGTCGTTGTTCATGTCTGCTTGCTTGAAG
>CAYNZV010000147.1:0-7709 GCA_964401715.1 uncultured Gemmatimonadaceae bacterium
GCAGTTTGATCTCGAAAACATCGGTCATCGCCTCCAGTTCGAAATCGTTGCGCCAACCGTCGAACTCGTACGGTCCGGTGAAAACCAGTGAAGTCCGACTTTTTGGTTCAATGCCCCGCCACACGGTCTTCTCTATCACGCCCCTTGGGGCACGCACCCCCACATCCTTCCAGATCTCCGTATGCTCCGTCGTGGGCAGACCGCCAAGATAGTTACGCACCAGAGGTTCCATCTGCGCTAGTGAAAAGTTCCCTACGAAGTAGAAGTTGAAGTCATCCATGTCGGCAAACCGTTGTCGGTAAATCGTCATCGAGGCAAACAGATCCATCTCGTCCACTAACTGTAACGACCAGGGGCGTACCCGGTAATGATTCTGGGCCATGGTAACTTGCATTGTGTCGCTGAACGCCGTCTCCGGACGGGCGCTGCGATTCTCGATGAAACCCTGCATGCGTGCTTTGTATGCTTGGAAAGCGGTAGAATCCTGTCGTGGAGCAGTAGTGTAGGCGTAGATCAGCTGGAACATCGTCTCCACGTCTTCTGGTGAGGCAGATCCGGAAAATCCCTCGCGCAGGGAGCCAATCCACGGAGAGACGCTCACCACTTTGCCCGCCAGCTTCTTCTGCAGATCGACCAGATTGAAAGCTCCTACCCCCCCCCGAGTGACCACAGCTGTCGCTGTGGACGCTGCGATATACTGATCGTCCTGAACCAGCGAATATCCACCGAGACTGAACCCCTCGAAAAGGATCTGGTCGTTCTGAAAATCGGTTGGCTTAAGCACCACCCGAATGCCGTTGTCCAGAGTCCACACGGTAACCCCAATCGCCTCGATCTCTCTTCGCTCAACGATGTTCGCAGCCGCAGGAATATCTGGAACCAAGGGTAGCTCAGATACCTCCTCTGCGTACGGTGCAATCTGCTTCTGGCTCACGGCATCGAATAACGATAACAGCTCGTCCTCGGTTGGCACTTCGAGGTCCGGCTTCTCCGGCGCGGTGATCGCAATAACGCGATTCCCTGTCCCGGCCCATGAGGTAGCTAGTGCGTTAACCTCGTCCAGCTCAATTCCTGGCACCAAGCGGTTAAGGAGGTCATACTCGCGTTCGATTCCAGGAATCGGTTCGGCCTCCAGAAGATGCTTCACATATTCGCTGGCAAAAGAACTCGACGGACTCTTGTCGCGTTCACGATACGCCTGCTCCATGGCGCGCAACATCTCCTTAGCATTGCGCGTGAGCTCGGATTGCGTAAACCCGTAACTGCGCACTCGCGTGACTTCCGTGAGCAGAGCTTCCAATCCGTCTTCAAACCCGTTGTCCGGCACTCCGGCTCCGAGAATGAAGAATTCTTTCGAACGCAACCAGCGCCCCTGATCGGAATAGCCGTAGAGGAAGGGTGGCTCCGCTAACTGGGTCAACTCGTAGAGACGTTGATTGAACATCTGGTGGTACAACCCTTCGATCAGACGCATCCGGTATGCCGCCAAAGTCTGTTGCTCCCGAACATCCCGCTTGTAGTAAATGTTGATCGCGTTTCTAGTTGCCTCAGGGTCGGTAACGATGGAAAACAGGGTTTCCCCATGATCGGGCACGGCATACACCACCCGATCGGCCGCCCCGGCACCTGGCGTTAAACGCGAAAAGTGGGTGCGCACGAGTTCCTCGATCCACTCCGGATCGAAATCTCCGACTGCAACCAGGCCCATGAACTCAGGCCGATACCACTTCTTGTAGAAACCCCGTAGGGCTGCGTGCGCAAAGGTGTCCAATACTGCCTTTTGTCCGATAGGCAGACGGTCGGCGTAGCGGGAATCCTTGAGCAAAACCGGCAGCAACTTGTCCGTCATCCGCTGCTCAGCCCCTTTTCGCAAGCGCCATTCTTCAATCACCACACCCCGCTCCCTGTCGATCTCTTCCCCTTCGAAGCTAATGCCGTGCGCCCAGTCCTCTAGGATCTGAAAACCCTGCTCCACAAACACAGTGCTATCGGTTGGCACTGTGAGCATGTACACGGTTTCGTCGAAGCTGGTGTAGGCATTCAGGTCAGGCCCAAAACGCATTCCGATGGACTCCAGATAGTCCACCAGTTCCTGCTTGGCAAAATGCCGCGTGCCATTGAACGCCATGTGTTCGGTGAAGTGAGCCAAGCCCTGTTCCTCTTCGGTCTCCTGCACAGAACCGGCATCGACAACGAGCCGAAGCTCAGCTCGGTTCTCCGGTTTTTCGTTGACCCGAATCAGGTAACGGAATCCGTTGGCCAGACTACCCCTCACTACCAGCGAGTCAACTTTCAGCGCTCGGGAGAGATCATACCTTCCTGGCACCGGAACTACCGTTGACTGCGTCTCCTTCTTGACTCCGGCACAACCAGTTACAACAACAAACACCGCCCACAAAACGATAAAAGATCTTCTTTTCATGACGTAATCCTCGACGATCGTCGTCTTCCCCAGCTACACCAAATAATGACGGCCCCAGCGCACAGCATCACCAAGTCCACAGCCAGCAAGATCCGACGCAGCGGCGACAAGCGCGGTTCAATGACTATCTCGTTGATACCCTGGTTAAGTTTGATGGCGATGAAATGGGTGGCGGTCTGCATGAATGGAATTTCAAAGCCGTTGACCTTGATTGTCAGGTGGGGGTAATAGGCGTAGGGCAAACGCATGAAGCAGGCGTCCGAAACCGCTGTCTGCAGCTCTACGCGTTGATTGTGGACCGTGTGGTTCAGTACCTCCACGGTTGGAGCAGTTCCCAGATCCTCTTCCCCTTCCAGTAGGTAGATCCGCTCGCAGGTTGAACGTTCGAAATCGATCTTCATGTTGCGAGCCAGCCAAACGATCGGGAAGCGTTCCAGTGTATCCAAGCTGGCCTCCATCCAGCTGGCTTGCAATTCCAGCTGCTCATCGGGGTACCTGCTAGTCCGGGGCGAGACTAGGACCTCAGTCCGCGGTTTCCACTCGAAACTCATGACTTCGTCGTTTTTCTGGGTCGCCATGGTAAATCGGGTATTCATCAAGGCAAAGCCCGCCCTCAGCTCTTTGTAGAGATTAGTGAAACCATCGCTATCTAAGTCCTGCATCAACTCCGAGGCAAACTTCTCGAACGGTTTGTAGAAATTAGGAACCGCCAACAGAACATGGCCACTGGGAGCCATCGGGGTCGGCGTATCGGTTTTATATAACAATCGCCCCATAGCCAGAAAGGGGTGCACGCGCGGCGCCAACCAGACGATGCGATAATTCGGAATCTTTCCATCGCTATGATACGCCTCTGCAGCCTCGCTGAAGGGCTCGTAAATCTCCGGATCGAACCCCGTGGGTGTCGATTTTCGACCTCGGTAAGGCTGTTGAAACGTGGTGGCACCAAGATCCAACACGATCAATATGACCATCAAGGCGCAGAGCCGCCCCCCTAAGAGTCTCGGATTCCGTGCCAGTAGGACGTGGGCACCGCAGCCGACGACAAAAGCGAGGAATAATAGCACGAACAGCAGGTACCTTCCAGCGTTCAAGGCCGTAACGAACGGAATCGCCTGTAGAAGTGGCAATCGGTAACCGAAGACCAGCAACAGGGCCAGCAGCAGGGGTATGGTCCCCGCCAACATCGGTATATGAGAGCTGACCTTGTGATGCCGGCACCAACACCAGATCCCAACGACCGCAATGGCAGCCAGAGAAAGACCCAAATAGCCGCCATACCAATGGAACGGGTCTGGGGGCAACAGAAAAAACCGAAAGTTCGACCATCCGAATACCTGACCCACCGTTGGGTCAGGTACGGACGACATGTCGAATCCACCGGACAATCCGGTGTATTTCCGCTCGGTCCAGATGCCCAGAGTCATGAACGCTCCCAAGATGACTCCTAAGCCCAGTATAACCGGTCCACCGATCCAATCGCGCCACCCCTTTACCGTCGCGCGATCGCACCAGGTTCGGGTCAGCCAGTAGAGCCCAAAGAAAATGGTAATCCAAAATCCGTAACCGGGATGGGTCAGGGCCAACAGCCCTAGTGCGATTCCCCCCAGGACCATCCATGGTCCGCGATCGGGCGTGCACCGCGAGCGTTCAAGGAAGAAGAATGGCCAGGGCGCCAGTCCATAAAACAGACTAAGTGGGAACCTACCCATCACTAGAACCTGCTGGGTGTGCCAAAACCCTAGCACGAAAGCGATACCGGCAACAAATCCCGCTCGGCGCGAATCGGTGGCCGCACACACCCAGCTAAACATTCCGACGCCGGAAAGCACATGGCCAAAGAGCATGACTACTTTCAAGGAAATGTCTACCTGGTCGACCAGGAGATCGACAGCGCCGACCAGGTAGAAGAAGAGAAACCCGTAGAGCTGGAGATACGGCGAGCCCAGACCAAGATAATTGGTCCAGATCGGCAACTCACCACGCGCCATTGCCTGCGATGTTACATAGACGTAAGCCAAGTGGGCGGATCCATCGCCAGCCCAGTTTATCTTTCCCGCTGCGAGATAGAACCGCGCAAATACGATGGAGCTGATCACCAGAAGCCACAGGGTCTTGCTGTTGCTGGTGAAAACTGGATCGAGAAATTCGGTCAGTCGCCGTCGCCAAATCTCCAGGATCAACACAACCAAACATGAAACGGTAATCATCCCCCCCAGGAGCAGATCCCATCCACCTAGCCCAACACGCGCTCTCACCTCCTCCGCAAAGGTCTCGAACGTTACGTGGCTAAAGCTCGGAGGAAACGCCGTGAACTTGCTCAGGGTGTAATATTGGAAGATGAACAAGAGGATAGCCGTGACGCTCAGCAGCAAGACCATGACAGGCGGCATCCCTCGCAATGCTGCTTGCAACAGCCTCTTGCCGTCACCGATACTGTTCATGGCTTTGCCTGGTATGATCCAACATGGGTTCGCAGCCGACGCTCCGGGCGATGCGCTCGATCCGAAACTAGTGGACTAATCACTCTCGAAACCCCAAATCCGAAGCGCTATACCTCCAAAGATCCAATCGCGATCCTCGTCGCCGAGATCGGACAGGTAGTTGAGCGGGAATTCCAACGAGTGATGGTATCCCTCCCGGGTGCTGACCAACGGATAATCGCAGCCCCACATTATCTGGTCGGGACCGAACACCTCCACCACATCGCGCACTGTATCTGGTACACCCCAGAACGAATATGGAATCTCGAACATATCGCCGAAATCTAGCAACTTGATGGTGAGATTCTCGTGTTGTGCAAGTGCTTTCATCAGATCGAGCTCCTCGGTCAGCGTCTGCGCACCTAGTCCTAAACCGCCGAAGTGCTCGATCGCGATCTGCAGATCCGGAAAGGACATCAGCACCTCTTGGAATTCGGTGCCGATTAAGGTCGACAGAGCTCCATCGCCGCCCGCCAGTGGGCCAGCGGATCAGAATCTTTGGCGCGGGAATTCGCCGCCATCCGGCTACCATTAATTCCCTGATCTGCCCACTTCTGGATCCCACTGCTGTTATCCGTTTCCTCCACGACAATCGCCGATTCGAAGCAGTGAGGATAATGATGCAAACATTCCACGTGACAACTGGTGTCGGTGGTTCCATTGTGTTGGATGAGCACCGCCTTTTCCACCCTCGAGTGTTCCATGTGATAGATAAGCGATTCCACCGGTTCGTATATGTGCAGTCCAATGTGACAGTGTGTGTCGACGATGACCATGCTCGGCTCCTGTTCGTCAATTAATTTACCACCGGTGCAGCCAGTGGGATGGGTTGGAAAACCAGATCCGGCCCACCTCACCGCTCATCGTCGGCCTCACCACGGGACTGTTACATCCATCGGTGCTCCCGATTGGAGGGACGCCAGGATGCGCCGCGCCAACAGGGTCGCTCGCAATCCGTCCTTTCCAGTGACGGTAGGCTGTCTTCCCGTTTCTACGGCCTCCACAAAATCCGTCAAGATCCCGGCGATCCCGATGGAGTGAGCCTCGCCTTTCCATTCCAGATGCTCTGGGTCGCCATCCGTGATCCAGACCTGTGCGAAATGATTGTCGAAGAGGGCCGCTTTGGTGCCATCGAAAACCTCGAATACCCACTTGCCCAGGTGCGGCGTTTCCCCCGCCTCGCTGACCGACAGGCTGGCGACCGCTCCGTTTGCGAAGCGAACGGTGACAACCGCCGCCTGAACGTTGCATCCATCCTCCGGCTCAGTTGGAACCGATTCGGCGTAGACACGAACTGGCTCCGACTCGTTCAGCCAATAAGCCGTGTCGAAAACATGGCAAGCGGTGCCCAGCAACAGCCCACCACCCTGCACCGGATCCTTTGCCCAAGTCCAGTTCAACGTCGGATCCATTGCCAACTGGCCCACTGTCAACAGCGGTTGTCCCAGCTGCCTCTTTCCCTCCAGCACCGTGGGTGCGAAGCGAAACTTGTAGTTGATGGCGAGGGTGACACCCGCGTTGTCGACGGCGCCGATGATCCGCTCGCACTCCTCCACCGTGAGCGCCATCGGCTTTTCCAGCAGAATCTGTTTTCCAGCCTTGGCCGCTTCTACAGATAAAGGAGTGTGTGAATCGTGGCGGGTGCAGATCAGCACCGCATCAACGTTCGGGTCCTCGAAGATTCTGTTTGCTGAATCCGTGACGTAATCAGCCCCGAATTCCTGCTGATACGCCTCGGCAGCTTGCAGGTCTATGTCCGCGAGCGCGCGGACGGATACACCCTTCATATCGACGAGGTGCTCCAAGTGGCGCCGCGCGATGAATCCACAACCGATACACGCAAATCGCATCATTCGATCCTTGTTTGGTCCTCTTGTAACTAGCCCCCAACCAACAATAGCTCGTTCGTTAACGCTTCACAATTGGCGGCTCAATTGACCATCTAACGCGAATATTCCTACCTTGAGTTCCACGGTGCAAACCGGAGTCAAGTCTGTTTTTAAGGATTAATCGACATGAATACCAAGATTACCGAGCAACAGATCGAAGCGTTCGACCGAGACGGTTTCACCATCATCGACCAGTTCATCGATGAGAGCGAAATCGAGGAGCTGCTGGCGGCCATAGAGCAGTGCATCGCCCAGATGGGCAAACGACGGTTCGCCGGCGATTCCCGCGAGATCGTCGACGATCCCAATTACAGCAAAGTTTTTCTGCAGCGCCTGAACTTGTGGAAGATCAACGAGACCATACGCAAGTATTTCCTCGCTCCCGAATTGGGCCAGATGTGCTGCCGTCTTGCAGACATAGACGGGGTGCGCATGTGGCATGATCAGACGCTACAGAAAGCACCCTGGGCGAATGCCACTGCCTGGCACATGGACAATCCCAAATGGTCTTTTCACTCTTATCAATCGGCAACCATCTGGGTCGCACTCGATCCGGTCACAATTCAAAATGGCTGCCTCTATTACCTGCCAGGATCGCACAAGGTTACCGAACACGATAGGAATTCGGCGACCACCGGTTCAGACATGTCCGACCTCTTCGAAACCTACCCGGAACTGAAAGACGTGGAAGCGGTGCCGATCGAGCTGAAGAAGGGGGGCGCTGCGCTGCACAACAGCATGATCGCCCATGCCGCAGGACCCAACATGACGCCCTACTGGCGCCGCGCAATGACCTGTTCCTACATGCCCGAGGGGGCGACCTTCAACGGGCTGCAGAATGTCCTTTCGGAAGAGCGAATTCGCACTCTTCGCACAGGTGACGTCTTAAATGACGAAGAGATCGTGCCGTTAATC
>CAYNZV010000148.1:0-7683 GCA_964401715.1 uncultured Gemmatimonadaceae bacterium
TTGAGAACGCAGAATCCTTCCCCGTGTTCGGCAAAAGCATGGTGCGTACCACCGGCCATATTCGCAGCCACTCCGTCCTCGAGAGCCATCCGCGCCGCGTTGATCGTGCCCTGAACAGCTAATCTGGAGCGCCGCACCAAGGCAGGCGACCAAGGCAGACCCAACTTGCGCTCGGCCTTGCGATCGAGCCCACTGAGAAGCCGGGACAAATAGTCCTGCGTATGCACCAAGGCCAAATCGGCCCAAGATGCTTCACCGGCCTCGACGACCTCGTCGGGGCGCACTAGGTCCTGAGTAGTCAATATTTCGTGGAGGGCTGGGAACTTGCCCATTGGAAACGGATGGCCGACCGGCAGTTCGACAAAATAGCCGTCGCAGTAACTGGCTCTCATTCCCTGTTTATACGCGTTTACTCATGAGAAACTGCAGAGCCGAATCGAGGGAAGGGTGAGCGAAGGTGAAATCCGAGTTTAGCAATCGTTCTGGCACCGCTTTGGTACTGGCGAGCAAAAGCTCTGTGGCCATCGCCCCTAACGCCAGACGCAACGCCCATGCCGGCGCCGGCAGCACAGCGGGTCGTCCAAGGGTTTGAGCCAAGATTTTAGTGAGTTCGGCGTTAGTTACGGGTTGCGGAGCAACCAAGTTCACCGGGCCGTCGATGCGATCGTTCTCCAGTACGTGCCGTATCGCCGTCACCGCGTCGTTTACCTCGATCCAACTAACATATTGCTTACCAGATCCCAATCGACCTCCAAGACCGAACCCAAAGGCTGGCAGCATGCGCGGCAACGCCCCACCCTCCAAACCCAATACCATACCGAATCGCATCAGGGCTACCCTGATTCCCATTTTTGCCGCAACTCCGGTTGCACCCTCCCACTCTTGGCTGACTTCGGCGAGAAACCCGGTACCTGCTGCGCTAGACTCGGTCAACTTTTCGTTGCCCCGGTCACCGTAAAACCCGACCGCCGAGGCGTTTATGAGCTTCTTGGGTGGAGTCGACATCTGCCGAAATGCCTCGCACAGGGTTTCGGTGCTACGCACGCGGCTCTCGCGGATGCGACGACGCCGTGCGGTCGACCACCGGCCGCCGGCAATGTTCTCGCCTGCCAGATTGACCACCGCGTCTATAGCAAAGGGATCCAGCGGTGGTATAATGCCAGCAACCGGGTCCCACTGAGTCGACGAATCGTCCGTCTGCGGTCTACGAACCAAGCTCACCACGTGGTGATTGTCACCTACGAGCGACCGTTTCAGGGCGCTACCCAGGAAGCCGCTCGCACCTGCGATCAACACTCTCATCTTTGATCAGGAAGCTCGGGTAAGACCGCTTGCAAGATGTCCGCGAACTGGCGGCGTTCCTCCGGTCTTCCGACAGTGACTCGAATACACCTGTCCAAGGGAGTAACGCCCGGCATACGTACGAAAACAGACTCGCGCAGCAGCGCATTCTTTAATTGTCGCGCTCGGGTGCCTGCACCGGCATCGAATGCCACGAAGTTCGTCGCGGACGGGATGGCCGGCAAACCCAGGTCGGTGCCCAGCATCTCATATTCCGCTCGGCCACGTCGGACCTCGGCGACAACTGACTTCACGAAATCGCGATCACCCAGAGAAGCCAACGCTCCTTCCTGAGCTATCCGATTTACGCCAAACTGATTGCGAATCTTGTTGAGCGCCGAAACAATGGTGCGGTGAGTTATGGTATAGCCAATGCGGGCTCCAGCCATGCCGTGAGCCTTGGAGAAGGTGCGCATTCGCATGATTCGAGGATCATCTGGCTCGCACGTCCACTGAGATTCAGCTGGTGCGAATTCGCAGTACGCCTCGTCGAGTATCATTACACAATCCTTGGGCAGACGTTTAACGGCGCGGCGAATCTCGTCCGCTTCGTTCCAGGTCCCCATCGGGTTGTCCGGGTTGGCCAAGTACAGGAGGTGGGCACCGCAGGCTGCGGCAAGATCTACCAGAGCCCTCGGGTCTTCGCGATCGTCGGCGTAAGGAACGGTGACCAGATGCCCACCGAAGCCGTGTACGTGGTAGTTGAAGGTAGGATACGCCCCGTAAGATGTCACCACCGGCTCGCCGGGACTCACGAACATTCGCACGGCAAGCCCTAGGATCTCATCAATGCCAGCGGCAATCGAGATCTGATCGGGATCGACAGCGTGGTGCCGAGCTAGTGCAGCCTGCAGCTCGAAGCACTCGGGATCGCAATACCACGCTGCTCGGTCGACGGCGCGACACATGGCGTCGCGGGCCAGGGGCGAAACGCCAAAAGCACTCTCGTTGGCCCCTAGTCGCGCCCGGAACGTACGACCATATCGACGCTCCAAGGCTTCGGGTCCCACGAAAGGAACCGTGACTGGCAGCGACGCTACCGTGTCGGTGAACGGAAACTCCTCGTTCAATACCATCTCCGTTTGCTGAATGATTTTCCAGCTACTATCCTAGTTGAGGCTGAGGTGCACTCCGACTTCATCCCACCATATCCGCGGTCGACTACTGGGCCGACGGTAAATGTCTCACGTTCCGAAGTCTGCGCCAGCACGCGAGTCTGAAGAAAAGCACCGAACTCATGACGGCGAAAACTGAAACGACCAACTTGGAACGTCAAGTATATGGTATTCGCGTTCTGAAGCCTAGCCACCCGGCTCTGCGCAAACTCAAATCGACGAAGACCCCCACTCTCCAAGGATTCAAATACTGGAGTGCCACCTGGTTGCTATTGGACTACCTCACCAGCAGACAAATACCGCCGGGAGCTCGGGTGCTGGACGTGGGATGCGGGTGGGGTTTTGCGGGCATCTATTGCGCAGTCAAACACCAGGCACATGTGACCGCCGTCGACATCGATCCACGGGTCTTCCCCTACCTACAGATTCACGCCGACCTGAACGAGGTGGAGATCAAAACGATCCAAGCCGCATTCGACGAGATCGCACCGGAAGTTTTCGAGGGAGTAACTTGGTTGATCGGTGCCGACATCTGTTTCAAGGAGCCAATGATCGAAACACTGAAAGACCTTTTGGAAAGGGCGCTTACCGCTGGCATTGGGCACATTGCAATCACCGACCCTGGAAGGCCAGCATTCGAGCGTTTAGCCAGCACCTGCTGCGATCAGCTTGGAGCCACATGTATAGATCTCGTTTGTGACGAACCGTTGATCGATTGGCCCGGTGCGATCCTACCGTTGCGCGGCCGCCTGCTAGAACTCACACCAGTAAAAAAAAAACGCGGCGCACATAAAGCGCCGCGCTATAACCGTCATTTACCCGCTAGAATCAGCTCACAGGCACAACATCTTGGGCTTGGGGCCCCTTTTGACCTTGAACCACTTCGAATTCCACTTGCTGCCCTTCATCAAGGGTCCTGTACCCTTCTCCGCGGATGCAGCTGTAATGGACAAATACATCCTCCGCTCCCTCTCGGGAGACAAACCCGAACCCCTTGGAATTATCGAACCACTTGACTGTGCCGGTCTCACGCTCTGCCATGACCGTTACCCCCCTTTCTGTTCGGAATATAGTTGCTATACAGACCGTTCCGCCTCCAAAGTTACAACACTACTTGAAGCTTCTGAGAACGACTGCCAACAACACCATTCTGACCCACACAATATATGTTACCAATCAAAAAAGACCAGCAATTCGTTGCGTTCCACTAGGCCAACAAACTAGGTCGATTCGCACCTATGTAAATATTAATAAGTGCATATTTATCAATTGATTATAATTATTTACTATTGGCTTATATGGTGAATCGTATTGCCCAAACAGGAAAAATTCTCCGCGATCGGATCGGCATCTCCATGGCGTTACGGTAACCTTGGGGAATTGCTCCAGCGCCGATTTTGCGGTTATTTTCAGATGGGCAACCGTTGTTCACCCATTTAAGGAGACTGCACCGAATGGCGACCCGGTTCGATCATGAGAGACTCAACCTTTCCTTTCAAGAGGATGGTTTTGTGGTTATGAGGGGATTCTTCGACAGCCCCAAGGTTGTCGAGATCAATCAGCGCATTCAGAGGTTCATAGACGAGATATTGCCTGGACTCCCTGACGCCGCTTTTTACGAAGATCTGAGCGATGCCTCCACGATCATGAGGCTTCAGGGCATGGAGACCCATGACCCCTATTTTTCTGAACTCTACGACCATCCTGATTTCGCCGCCGCTGCCAAGACCTTCATGCAGGATGACATCAACCCCCAAACTGCCCAGTGGTTTGCAAAACCTGCCCGGGTGGGGAACGAGACGCCCCCTCATCAGGACGGGTATTATTTCAAGCTGAATCCAAACGAAGCGGTAACATGTTGGCTAGCCCTCGATCAGGTGGACGAGGAAAACGGCTGCATTCGTTTCGTGCGGGGTTCACACCGTCGCGGCATGCGGCCACATCAGCTTTCCAATGTCATGGGATTCTCTCAAGGAATCAACGACTACGGCGACAATGATCGAGCACTGGAGGTCCCCATCTTACTTGAACCTGGAGATGTAACCGCCCATCACAGCATGACGATTCACCGCGCCGACCCCAACCACTCCGAACGTCCACGCCGAGCGTTGGGATTCGTTTTTTATGCGGCGCGTGCCGAGAAGGATCTGCAACAGTCAGAGGAGCAGCGCCGGGAAGTTTATCAAACTTGGAAGCGGGAAGGAAAGGTCTAGGGCCGCCGCAATCACCCCGCCAAACCGATCGCCATCATGAAATCGTTCAACTCACGCTCGTACGGCAATTGCGAATGGTCGAACCAGTCACCGTGGCCTCCGGCGACTTCCAAGAAAAACCGCCTGCCTTTACCAGCGTCGAATAAACGGCGACCGTGCGCGAAAGGAATCAACTCATCCTGCTGCCCGTGTATCACAAGCAGTGGACATTTGACGTTCCGCAAGCTTTCTATGGTACTATAGCGGAAACGGGACATCATGCGCGCTGGGAACATGGGATAGAGATCTGCGGCGAGATCGGGAATCGATGTGAAGGTGGCCTCGAGCACCAAGCCACGCGGCTCGAAGGTGGAGGCGAGATGAGCAGCCAGCGGCCCGCCCAAAGACAACCCGGACACTAGGATCTTGTCCGCCGGTATTCCCACCTTGTCAACTAGGTGGTGCCAAGCGGCTTCCGCATCCATGTAGGTTCCCACTTCCGAAGGACTGCCATCACTGAGGCCAAAACCGCGATAATCGAACGCAAGTACGCTCAGCCCGAGCTTATTGAAGGATTCGATCCGAGCCAGCAGGCTGGAAACGTTTCCAGCGTTTCCGTGACAGAAAAGCACGGCGCCGGCCGGTTCTGGATGAGGTATCCACCAACCGTGCAGCGAGACCCCATCGGCAGCAACGAACTCCAAATCCTCGAAAGCGAGGTCCACACTGTACGGGTTACGGCTTAAGAGATGATCTGGAGCATATATAAGAAAACCCTGAAGGAAGTAGAGCGCCGCCCCGAATACGACGTAGGCAGCTATCACCAAAAGCCCGAGATATCCGACGAGTCTCATATTCATCGTTCCGCCTGATCCAGCCGGCATGCAGGTCCCCCCTCGAAGTGTCGTAAATCCAATCTTGCAAACGGTATCCTAATCGCCCGAATGTAGAAACTTGTTACTGTGGCCGTTTGCAGATCTTATTTTTCGTAACCTCGTTCACTAAACTTTCCCAGTATCAAACAAAACACGGCAAAGTGGAATCCAAGTCGTACGGCAGAACGTGGCTTCCAGCGTCGCCTCCATGGAAAGAAAAGTGGCCAGGCAACTGGGGGGTACGCTTAAGCTCGAACCGCTGATCATCGACCGGTAACTGCAAACGAATCGTCCCGTCAGGACACGTCGAACCTGCAAACAACCTCCTAGGACTGACGTTGATCGAGGAACTGTTTCTCGAGTTCGTCGGCACCCCGAACCGTCTGTTTTAGCCAGGCGATCTTCAATACCTGCTGCTCCTCGTCCGAAAGGCGCCAGTCAAGGCCAACTCCCCGCATTTTTTCGGTCAGCTTACTGAGGATCAAGGCCGCACAGACAGAAATGTTGAAACTCTCGGTAAACCCGAACATCGGAACACGGAAAACTCCTTCCACCGCCCCCAGAGCCGCCTGCGTCAACCCGGCCTCCTCGGTACCCAGCAACACCGCAGTTTTAGTTGATATATCTATTCTATCGATCGGCACCGCGTCTTTGTGCGGTGAGGCCGCCAAAAGGCGGTAACCGCGTTGTCTTAAGCCTGTCAGGCAACAAGCGGTGTTGTCTGCGCCTGATTCGTTGTAACGAATCAGGGAGAGCCATTTGGATGCACCCATATCCACGTCAGGATTGACCTGGTAGGCATTCCTATTTTCGATGATGTGGACGTCCTGAAGACCGAAGCAATCGCAAGACCTAAGCACGGCGCTAGCATTGTGGGGTTGGTAGATATCCTCAAGAACGATAGTGATGTACCGAGTACGAAATGCCAAGACCTGGTCGATGCGGGCGCGTCGGTTGGGAGTTGCCAGTTGCGTGAAGTAGTCGACCAGTTCGGAACGTTCCGACATCACTTATTCAAGCGTAGCCATTGGGGTGTTTGCCTTGCCAATCACAGACGTTATGGACGTTTGACAGATCCGCGATGTGGATGTATTCGCGCACAGCAGTGCCGTCCGGCTTGTCGTAATCGGTCCATAGGCCGGTAAGCACTTGATCACACTCGCCGTAGTCGGCAATAGCGCCGGCGGCGTGTGAAATAGCGTAAGGCCACGAAGTCGAGATCGTATGCAGCGCTGTAGTTGGCGAGAATCTGCTCATGCAGAGCTTGCCCATCGTTGCCAATTCTGCGGCACCTGAAGGTAACTCTCGACCAGCGGCAATTCTTTGCAGTCACCGAAAGCAACACAGATTTCATCAGGTGCTCCAGCATCACTATACCCTGTTCGACGGGCTTGCCGAAATACAATCCCAGCTTTCGTACGGATTCCGGCACCGACGCCAAAGCAGCGAAGTGAACACACGATTCTACTTCGTTCTCGCCTGTCAACCGCGTTAACACCTGGCGATCTCATAGCACTTCCATATAAAGCGACACGTCGTTGGCGATAGCCGCACAATGCCCATGGATAAGATTGTCCAGGACCACCACCTGCTCGCCCTAACCGCGCAATAACTCCACCGTGGCGCTCCCCATATATCCGCAGCCTCCTGTTACCAACACTGCCAAGCTTTGTTTAGCCTCCCTTTGTATACTATTTCGATCGAAACAAGTAGCACCAGCAACAGGCGTCAAGTCGATTGACCAACCACCGGTATTTAGCCACGATTGGGCTTGCTTTTCTCACAACAGTTCTTTTTGCCCCGTCCCATTCAGTTCCCACAAGATGCTTGCAGCTGGCCAAGAAGCCTTGCGCATCATGCTGTCTCCAGATGTTCACAAGATATCGTGGCATCGTCTTGACAATCGGCTCACGCACGTCGAGAAACTGATCGACCATCGTCGATTACCACCCAACCTCGAGCCGAATCCGCGTCCGCAAGGCTTGGGCAGGAAACTGTCGTTTCCTAAACATACGAAGCATCGTCAGCGCCGCCCCATTGCATACAATTACCGCACCAGCGGGTGCCTGCCTTCGAAGACTGATCTCTAACCTCCTGTTTTATCTTGACCAACCGCAAAAAACCGTTTTGTGGTCCGCTCTCTCTGCACTAAATCCGGGC
>CAYNZV010000149.1:0-7347 GCA_964401715.1 uncultured Gemmatimonadaceae bacterium
GATAGAGAGGAAATCCGAAACTGACGTCCGGATTAGAGTCGAAGCGGGAGATCGAAAACAGTGCAAACTGGAACGGCCACTTTTTGCGCGCCATATTCAGGGTCATGATGTGGGCCAATTCGTGCGTGAACACGTTTTTGATCCAATCGTGACTACCGCGCAGATCCGTGTCTAGATGGGTGGCCCATATGTAAATGGTGTTGTCGTAGTAGCTCGCCGAGCCATTGCCGAGCATGTCGGAGCTATCGACGACGATAACGTGAATTAGGTTGAACTCGTCGTAGTAGTTGTAGGCGGCGGCCAAGGAAGCGAAGACCTCCTCCGAGATGTCGGCTACCCGACGTGCCGTGCCGCTGGCACCAGACATGTAATGGATGCGGAAATGGTCGGTAATGATTGTTTGGATCTGAGTTTCGCCGGATCCGGGAAACAGCCAACATGCCAGGACAAACAGGGCGGCAATCCCCTGAGGCCCACGATTGGCGAATTTCAATGAGGCTTCCTTTGTTAGGTTGGGTAGAGCAAAGATACTCGGGTCTGAAATCGGTGTCAATCAGCTAAGTAGTACACTAGTCAATGGGATAGGACGAATATGATGGTTTTCTGTTGCGCTTTTCTACGGCCGTTTCACAGGTCATTTACGGTCTCAGTTACTGGCGCTTTCGCGACTATATTGCCGCAGATCTTCTTTGCTGCCAATTGGATATACTGTTGATTGGCATAGCTATTTTCGCCACTTCTTTTGTCACCACGCTCATCGCCACCCCAATTGTGGGTCGATTGGCCCGCAAGCTTGACCTTCTCGACCGTCCATCGGATGCACCGCACAAGTCCCACCTTGAAGCTATTCCGTACGGCGGAGGTCCTGCCGTGTTTTGTGGATTCGCGGTGGTGGGGACTCTGTTGGCCACCTCCGATTTTGCCAATTCATTGTTAGCCGCAAGCGTGGCCATTCTGATCCTCGGTCTTCACGACGACTGGCGCAACAGCCCTCCTCTGGTCCGCTTTCTGATCCAGATTGGCTTGTCTTGCTGGATAGCCACTTCGCTACCGACATGCAAATTGCCCTTCGTCGAGTCAATGCCAGCTCTCCAAGTGGGGATCACAGCGATCTTCATCACCGCGGTAACCAATGCCTTCAACTTCCTCGACAATATGGATGGCTTGGCCGCAGGATTGGGTTCAATCGTCCTTTTTCTTTTGGCGCTGTTCGCTGTTGAGATGCAACTCTACATGTTGGCCAAGCTTGGTATCGGGTTAGCTGCGGCTTTGACCGGTTTCCTCGTTTTCAATTTTCCACCTGCGAAAATCTTCCTCGGCGACGCTGGGGGTTTGATGGTTGGGTTTGTGGTGGGGGTAATCAGCGTGGCGATGTTGCACGGTGCCGCGGCAGCGCCGATAGAAACAGATTTAAAGCCGCAACACCTGGCTCCTTTGGTGCCGCTTGTCGTTCCACTTTACGATTTGGTTTCGGTTATAGTCATACGTCTCCATCGGCGCGCCTATCCTTGGGTTGGTGATCACAACCACATCAGCCATCGACTGGTCCGCCAAGGCATGTCCCGAAGAGGTGCAGTGTTGGCTATATACCTCATCTCTTTTCTAACCTCCGCGCCAATTCTTCTTCTCGGTTTTCTTCCTCCGGTGTCGGGATGGATACTGGTCCTGTTTGCACCTGCGATCGCCCTTGGTATAGCGGTTCTGGAAATCAGTCGCACTAACAGCGAGAAGCCAGAGTCACACCATGGTTGAAAGCTCCCGGCTGGGCGGTGGTTATGTCGATTCGGATTTCGCTCCCGATGCGACGGTGACGGCCGTCCTCGAAGCGGCTCAGCCGGGTACGCGCGGCTCATTGCTGGTCGTAATGGCGGGGCCTCCGGGGGTCGGTAAATCGGCGGTGGCCGGCATGGTAATGGAACTATTACCTAACACCATCCGAGTCGAGAAGGACACGGCTACATCCGGGTTCATTCTTCAGGCAAGCCACGCTGCGGGGGGGACAGAGGAATCGGCCTACGGAACCCAGGCATATTGGTCTTCCCTGCGACCATTGGAATACGCTGGAGCCACCGCCTTGGCCTGTCAAAATCTCGTGGGGCGTCGCATTGTCCTGTTGGTTGGGGGCTGGGGTCCCGAACTCGCTGTCGATCGCCTGTGGACCGGATTGGCTTACCGGATCAAACCGGCATCATTCCGTCTTATCCACCTCGACGCTCCGCATCTGGAAACGTGGCGCGCGCGCATGGCAGACCGCGGATCTCGAGTCGACTCTCCCTGGTTCGAGGATTTTGCCCGCAAAACGACGGCATCCAGAATCTGGTCAGGTGCTTGCAGAATTAACACAGATCGACCGCTGTCAACGGTGGTGGAGGACGTCATTCGAGTGCTCGGGGAAGTACGGGAACAGTAACCTACGTGGCAGCTCATGGCGTTTTTTGGTGTCCCCCTTAAGAGCAAAATATGTTGACATCTTGAGCCTCGTAAGTATCTTTCGCGACTAACCTTTATAATGATTTCATCAATCCCGCACGTTCGTGCAGACTTTCTTACATAGCCTGTTCGGTTATTGCGCCCTGTTGTGCATCGCATGGGCTGTGGGGAATCGTTCGCGTGAAATCCCTTGGAAAACCCTAGCTGTGGCCACATCGTTACAGCTGGTGCTGGCTGCGGTACTTCTGCATTCGGAAATCAGGAAGCCGCTTTTTGCATTGGTGGGACGTTTCGTCGGATTGTTACGGGAAACGGCTTTGAAGGCGAACGAATCCTTGCTGTTTGCAGGGGTAACCAACTCAAAATTTAGTCAAACCTACGGACCGATCGTAGCCCTAGAAATCGCCGGCATATTGATCTTCGTCGCTTCTCTGTCGCGGGTCCTGTATCATTATCGGATTCTTCCGTGGATAATTCTCGGCCTCAGTCGATTCATGCAGCGGACTCTCGGGATCTCTTCCGCGGAAGGCGTGGGTGTTGCCGGCAATGTCTTTCTGGGCATGACCGAAGCCCCTCTGCTGGTGCGGCCGTTCGTCGAGCGTCTGACCGAGAGTGAGCTGTTTTGTTTGATGGTAGCAGGAATGGCAACCATCGCCGGCACCGTTTTGGTCATCTACTCAACCATTCTCGGCTATGCCCATCCAGAGATTGCTGGTCACCTGTTCGCCGCGTCCCTCATTAGCGCCCCCGCTGCCGTTGCCATTGCCAAGCTGATGAAACCGGAAACAGGCAAACCCGAAACAGCGAACACGCACGTGGCACTTGCTCGCCAAGACACCCACAATGGACTCGAAGCGGCTGCTCGCGGTGCTTCGGAAGGCATGCAGCTGGTACTCAACATCGTAGCGATGTTGATTGCATTCATCGGCCTAGTAGCGTTGGCCAATCAGTTTGTCGGCTGGCTCGATCGTGTTGCCAATGGATCAGAAGCCGGATTCTGGAGTCTGCAGGCCGCTGTCGGCGCGCTTTTCCGACCAGTGGTATGGTTGATGGGGGTATCCTGGACAGAGACGGCAGTAGTGGGACAGCTCATGGGGCTGAAAACCGTACTTAACGAGTTCGTCGCCTATCTGGAGCTGGCGACGCGAATGAGAGGACCGCAACCCCTTATCGAACGGACATTTATCATCACCTCTTATGCCTTATGTGGATTCGCGAACTTCGGTTCCGTAGCCATAATGATTGGCGGCATTGGTGGGATTGCACCCGCTCGCCGCGGAGATCTGGCCCGTTTGGGGCTTCTCTCTATGGTGGCGGGCACTCTAGCCACGATGCTGACGGGCTGCATTATCGGATTTTTTGTCTGAAATCCAAAAAAGTAGCCAAAAATCCGATTTCCGGGATCGTGTAACGAGGTTCAATCGTCTATATTATCCATGATAAGCTGACATTGTGTACGGCAAGAACAGGACAGTCAAAAATCAATCATGTCAAAGGATCGAAAAACCTCCTACCGATCACAGTTTGACGGACACCGACGTTTGGCGGCGGCCGTTATTCTGCAGGCGGTCAAGGACTTCAGTGGTTCAGGCAGCGATCAAGAAAAAGAAGCGGCAGTTGAGTTCCTTGAGGGGGATATGTGGCCGTTTTCAGACGTTCTTGATCTGCCGACCGACGGCACCGCTCTGAGAGATTACATCCGGCAGCTGCGCAAGATCGCCCCGGAACCAAGCGGTTGAGCTTTTTCCAACTCAATCTGTAAGGAATTTCGGCAGGCGAGAGCTTTCCGAGCGTCCCGTCTGCCTTCTCGAACATCGAAGGGTTGCTGGCAGACGGTTTTCGCCTTGGAGAAAATAAGGCGATCGAGCATCCGGTCAACGGCGGTGCCGGTAAAGCGTAATCGAACCTTGGCGCAGGGGGCTCCCTCAACGCGAGGTCAGCCACTCATAGATTGTAGAGGGGTCTTCAGATAATCAGAGAGGCTGCTCTATGTCTGCAGAGCGGGTACGGCTGAGAAGTAACACTTAGCGATCACGCAGGAGAAGAGAAATCGACACGAAATTTGTAGTTGTCGTATCTCACATCATCAACCCTGCCATCGTAGGCCCCGACGCTGCCTACGATCAAGCGGACCTGCTGGAGGGGCGCAATTCAGCACCTTTTTAGTCACCCTGCAGGCACCTAAAAAAATTGGCAGCTACCAAGGCCATTAGTCTTTACGTAACTGCCTGTTTGTGTGATTGGAATGGTGCGCCCACTAGGACTCGAACCTAGGACCCGCTGATTAAGAGTCAGCCGCTCTGCCAACTGAGCTATAGGCGCCCTTTCCAAGCGGCGGAAAAAGTAGCTGTAGGAGGAGGTGGTTGTCAAGGCGATCGCTATGGTGAATGGCGCCCTGAATACTTCTTCTGCTTGCTTGACTTTTGATGGCGTGTAACGTAGAATAACTCTCGGCGGCGGATTCTTTCAAACCCTTGATGTACATGGCTTTAAGTGTGTCAAAACTGAAAAAGGCGTATCGCCGGAATCCTCAAAACCGTTCTTTGCGTATCTCGCGGAGATCTGCCTAAAGTATAGGGGGCGTATCCCGAGCGTATAACTTCTTGTTTGTTGGCTTGTAAGTTGTACCCGGATTATGCAACTGGATGCGTGATATTGAGCTGGTATCACGAAGTCTAGGGCGACTTGGAAGACGCGCATACAGCGATGTTTCGGGGGCTTCTTCTCGATCCGGTAAATCCGTCTGGGTTCGGTCGTCTGGCGCGCTTTTTCTAGGAACTTGGGGACCTGTCTATGGCGCTAAGCAGCATGCAAAAGACAGCGAACCTAGATGTCTTCAGCGATGAAGCACAAGAAGCGGTAAACGAGCTTGCCGAGCTGTCACAGAATCAGGAAAGCATCAACGAAAAAGCAAAACCGGCCGAGGTTGTAGACAAACCTGAGATCGTGCCCTCCCCACAGAATCACCCCAGGATGTGCGGGATGAGCCTTTGTCGGAAGCAGTCAATTCACAGATGTACCAAGCGCCACAGAGGTTGAGGTCGTTTCGCCAACTGGATTCACTGGAAACCAACAGAGGCGCCGGCAAAGGACGAACCGTTCGGCCGGATTCAGAATATACCGGAATAGGAATCCCCATGCGACGATCCGGGGAATGATGCTGGTAAATCGATGAAATCAGCTAAAGAGATCCAAGAGGATATCGACGCTTTTTTCGATAAGATGAGTACCGATGTGCCGGCAGCCGACCAACCCGCAGAAGCCGAAAACGTTGATCCCTTGTTGATGTGTATCGACCAAAGCTCTACGTCGGACGAAACGCCGGCGTCAGCGGAGGAGGAAATCCCCCTTGTGCAAGCAATGTCGCCTGAGCTGGCCACAGCCTCCTCGGAACTCGTAATGTTCCAAGAGCCCGAAAGCATTGCTGGTTCCGACAGCTCGGAAACCCTGTTGGTGACCAACCAGTCCGGATCCGAAGAAAGCACCGAACTGGTCAAAAATGCGACGTGGACGAAGGCAGTGCCCATTGCCAACGTTCATGGTGACCATGGTGTTTCTACAGATGTGGACAACTCCATTGCACCAGACGTAACCCAACCAGAAGAGCCCTTCGAAGGCAGCGATGTAAACACGACAGCGAAACCCTCATCTATTGCCGACTCGGTTTTGGTCAATCTGACTTCACTTGCAGCCTTGCCCACTTCGGAATCGTCGACATCTGCGCAAGAATCTCACCCGGAAATGCCGCCGGATCCCTTCCTTGTCCTGGCTGGTGAACCCATCCGCGCCCCGGAAAGCCGTGTCGCAGATCTCGATGGGATCGCGCCCGCTCCAGGGAGATTGACCAACTCCAGCGAGGACATGCTCCTCGAAGGAGACGAGGAAGAGGAAGGCACCATTGCCAGCCTATCTCGGACGGATGACCACGCACTAACCCGTCTGGTAAATGAGATAGACGGCGACAACCACACTCAAGGGTGCCCTAAAGTACACCCGTTGGCTGGAGGCGGCATTGCCACCGCAACACTGGCCGAGCTTTATCAAAAACAGGGGTTTGTTCAACGAGCTATCGAGATATACCGGCAACTTTTGGAGCGAGACCCGGACAACAACGAATACAAACATAAGATTGAGGAGTTGAGTGGATAAAGTGGTCACGATAAATGGCTGACACGACCAACTTCAGAAACGGATACACAATCAAGCTCGATGGGTCTCTATTCTCCATCGTCGAGTTTCAACATGTCAAGCCAGGGAAAGGGGTGGCATTCGTCCGTACTAAGCTGAAGAACATTAAGACAGGCTCAGTGATTGAGCGCACCTTTCGTTCGGGCGACAAAGTCGATCAGGTGCGGGTGGAAAAACGCGAGATGCAATACCTGTACGCCGAAGGTGACCTCTTTCACTTCATGGATAACGAGTCGTACGACCAGCTGGTGGTAGAACGGGTGTTGATTGGCACCAGCGCCGATCTCTTGAAAGAGAGCCACAATGCCAACGTGCTCATGGCGGAAAACAAGCCGATTGGAGTGGAGCTCCCCAACTTCGTGCGGCTGGAAGTCGTCCATACAGAACCGGGCGCTAAGGGCGACACCGCCACAGGAGCTGTAAAACCTGCGACTCTTGAAACCGGAGCGGTGGTGAACGTACCGCTCTTTGTTAACCAGGGCGACATTCTCAAAGTCGACACCCGCACGGGGATGTATGTCGAGCGCAGCTAAGCAAGAAAGAAAATGGATATGAGCGATACCAACATCCCTGACGATCTTTGCTATACAGAAGAGCACGAGTGGGTCTCGCAAGACAGCGAGATCTGTACTGTAGGCGTAACCGACTTCGCCCAATCTGAGCTGGGCGATATTGTGTTCGTCGAGTTGCCAGAGGTAGGAGAATCAATGAAGCAGGGCCAGCCATTCG
>CAYNZV010000150.1:0-7345 GCA_964401715.1 uncultured Gemmatimonadaceae bacterium
CGTATGGGTCAATGGCGGTGGTTCCCACTATCCACAGCAGACCTACAGAATCAACCTGACCTTCGGTTGTGATCCAGAACGGGTGGAAGAGTTGACGAGTGTGGTTTTCGAACAGATCGACAGTCTCAAGAGGTTCGGTCCCGAGGTGGAGTACGTGCGGAAGGTGCGGGAAGCGGCCAAACGTAACCACGAGGTGAACCTTAAAGAGAACGGGTTCTGGCTTGAGACGTTGAGCTCAGCAGACTTCCACGGTCTCGATCCCACGCAAGTACTGCGCTATGGTACCATGGTGGATAGCTTGACGGCCAATACCGTGCAGCGAGCTGCGCAACGATATCTCGATAAGGATAATTACGTGCGCGTAGTGTTGCTGCCCGAGGAGGCGGCAGGAGTGGACTGAGCGGAGGCACTCAGACAGGGTTGAGTAAACGGATTTTGGTGTCGGAGTTCCTGATGACGATGGCCAGTATCCAGTGTGCAGATGTCAATGCCGAACCGGACGTCGAAGTTCTCGTCCGACGATTTGAGCGAGGCGCCACTGGTGGCAGCAGTGTTAAACGTTGAGTGCGTTGATCTTCAGGTTAAGCAAGCGCTTCAGGAACTAGAGAATACCCTGATGAAGTGGTCGCGAATGAGGGGAAGCCCGTCGGTCTTGGGGCCCTTCAGGCGGATGTTTTGGTCTCGTTGCATAGGCATGTGGCAAGCGATGCAGTTTTGCGAATCGCCCGAATGCATGCTTTCAGCCTTATCACACTGGGCCATGTCGTGGCATTTGAGGCAGCGTTCCACGAATATCGCTGTTTTTTGGTTTTCATTCTGGTGCGGATTGTGGCAAGAGGCGCAAGTAAGTTCGTCGCTCTCCTTGAAGCAACGACTCAACGCCAACCTCCCGAGTTGGTTGGCGGTGTGCACACCGCCTGCCTGGGCTGTTTCCCGGTTGTCAAGCATCATGAAGTCACCAAGGTCTTCTCCCGGTCGGTAGGTAAAGGGAGGTTTGAAGCGCGCCTTGCCGGCACCGGAATGGCACTGAGCACAAACCTGAACGGCACGTTCTCTGGGTAGAAGGGAGGGATGGACGATGAAGCGAGCGTCTATCTCGTCTGGATGCTGACGGTGAAAAATCACGTGGTTTTTTCCGGGGCCATGACAGCGCTCGCAGGTAACGCCGAGAATGGTCTTGCCGGGTACGAACCGGTTTTCGGTCTCCGGCACGTGCTGGAAATAGGTGGAGTGGCACTCCAAGCAGCGGGCGTTGATCGGCCTGGCGAAGTCGGCGGTACCGTCCGGATAACCGGGGCTGTTCATCCAGCGGTCTGAAGCGGTGAAATAAGTAACCGGAAGCTCGTAGAGCCGGTCGTCCTTCCAATACAGGAAGGATTGTCCGTGATTGGCTGAGCCGGTGATGATGTCGATGCGTTGCTCGTGGCTGTAAGTCTTTCCGCGGCGCGTGACCAATACTTTTTGATAGAAACCGTCTTCTCTCGCCTCCATAACGAACTCCAACCCTGGATCTCGAGTCGCAAGCCGGTTTTCATCCGCTACAAAGCTGCCGCGAATTACATCGTGGGATACCGGGAGCGAGGTTTTGGCGTGGGCGGTCTCTATGAATGTCTCGTACTTATCCGCGTGACACTCACCACACACCTTGGGTCCTACCAGTGAGCGGCTCCAATCATCGGACGCCTGCTTGGAAGTTGGTTGGTCAGCGGGTGTCCGCGGGAGTAGTACCCAGCCGGTTTGTTGGAACAACCGGGCTTTATGTTCGTCCCAGAACCAATCTTCCGGTGAGATGTAATGAAGCCCAGTGGGAAGCTCGCTGATAGGCAGGATGCGGTCTCGCCATTGGAGGTAAGCGATCAGCACCAGGATCGCGGTGGCGACGATCGCCGACGAAAGCGGAATCCAACGTTTGGTCGTGTGGTGTGGTGAATCAGCCAGACGACGGCTCCTCGCTCTCAGGCAGAGGCCAGCCGGGATCGTCTTTAACCGCGAGGAAGTCGTGTTTGAGCTGCTCGATGGCTGTTTCGTCGAGGCCGTCGTAGTAGCCACGGATGCGCCCCCGTCGGTCCACCAAAACAAAATGCTGGCTGTGGGCGATAACCATTTCGGCGTGAGGGTTTTCGCTAACTGCCAGCTTGAATCCCTCTTTCGCCAGCGACCAGATGGACACCCTGTCGCCGGTAAGGAAGGTCCACAGCATGGGGTCGGCATCGAAGTTGCGCGCGTACTGGTGCAGCACCTCCGGGGTATCGTGCTCAGGGTCAACGCTGAAGCTGACCAAACGGCCGGCTTCGAAGGCGGGGTCTTGCTTGAAGGTCTTTTGCAGTTGGGCGAAAGCACCGGTTAAGCGCGAGCAGGTTGCCGGGCAACGGGTGAAGATGAAAGAGGCAAGCCAAACGCGACCCGAGAGTCGACTGTTGTCGATGGAGAAACCATCCTGATTGGTCAACGAAAAGGGCGGTACAGTCCTGAGGATAGGTGGAGTGTCTGCTGGGATTTCGCTTCCAGATATGCCCGCTTCTCCCACATTGATCTCTTCCTCAGCTTGTTTGTCTCCGCAACCGGATAGAGAAAGCACCCAGATCAATGAAGCCAAGGCGGTACGGACTAACCGTGCCTTCCAGCCAACCAACGTCAGCACGTTCATTTTCTGTTCCTGTAGTGCACAGCGACCTTACGCAAGGAGGCCACCGCATCATCCAGATCTTTCTGGGTAAAACTGGGCCGCATGTTGGTAGCAATGCTTCGACCCATCAACTCCTCGCCGTATGGACACCAGGCTTTGGTGTAATCCACCGCGCCATCTCTATTATGGTCGAAAGGAAAGCGGGAACGGCCGTAACATGCCGGATCGGCGAGAAACGGATTTTTGTACAAGGGTCCGAACCGGCCTGAGCCGATGTAGGGACCGCCGAACGGCACACCTTCGGCCGCTGTCGCGTCCGCAAAGTGAAAGGCGTCAATCCCCAGCGCTTCGGTGTCTATGGTGAAGCCCAAGCTCCAGTGGGTGTGACGGTCTCCAGGGCGAATCTTCTGGGGAACGATTTCCGGGATATCAGAAACGCCGTCCATGATATAGTTGGCGGCGGTTATTTTGCGTTCGATGTAGCCGTCCAGCTTCTCTAACTGGGTCAACAAAACGGCGCACATCATTTCGTTGATCTTGTAGTTGGGGGCGAGAAAGTAGTTGGCGTAATCCTTCCCTTCAAGGGGACCGTTATCCCTCGGTAATGCCATGTCCCGGAAAAGTATGGCCCGCTCCCACAATTCTCTTTTGTTGGTCGTCACCATGCCGCCGCCGGCGACAGAAAGGTGCTTGCCGCCAAAGCTGAAGCCGGCTATGTCGCCGAGCGAACCGACGGTCTTGCCGTTGAACTCCGCCAAGTGGGCTTGGCAACAATCCTCGATCAGGTAGAGATTGTGACGATCGGCCACGTCGCGTAATCCTTGCATGTCGCACGGATTGCCGAACAGGTGTACCCCGAGAATTGCTTTGGTGCGGTCGGTTATTTTTGTTTCCACGTCTTTAGGGTCGAGGGTATAAGTGTCGTCGATGTCGGCAAACACAGGCACGCAATTCTGGAACAGCAGACCGATAATGCTGCCTCCCGAAGTCCACGGCGTGACGATAATCTCGTCACCGGGTTCTGGATTGATAGCTGCTACACAGGTGTGCATCGACGAAGTCCCCGAGTTGGTGGTGACACCGTACTGAGCACCGTGACGCGCCGCGAACGCCTGCTCGAATTCGTCCCGTTTGTTGGTTTTCAGCTCCGCCCGCAGGACCTCGGCCACGGCGTCGATGTCGGCATCGCCGAATTCATGGCCCGGTCCCTCGAACGGCTCGGTGCGTACCGGGGTGCCGCCATCAATGGCTAGAGATGATCCCATTTCCTTGTTTCTCCTTTGTCTTCAGTTCGTGTAATCAACCATAATTCGTCTTCCCGACGCAGCAGACGCGTACATGGCGTCAATCGACTGCAACACCCTCAAGGCATCTCTCATGGTGATCTCGGTTTCTCGGCCGTCGCGGGCGCGATTGACGAACTCCTGCATCCAATTAAACATCCATTTCGAGCTTGCGTAGCCTGACGGACCCGGCTCGAGCCGGTGATATATGGTGCGTTCAGGGGCCTCCTTCCACGAATCATGCGTGCTCTTGGCAAGCAGGGCAGGACCACCCATTGGGCTCCAGTGCGCTTCGCCCTCTGTGCCGCGAATTATGAGGGTATGGTCGTATTCACTTCTCGTCGATTGCAGGTAACCCGCATGCATGGAACCGTAAGCGCCATTCTCGTACTCCATGGCGACCAATGCAATATCCTCAAGCGGCTGGTCGATGAAGCCGACCGGTCGACCGGTCATCGCTTGGACCGACTTGATCTCGCATCCCAAGAGATAGCGTACGACTTCTAAATAGTGACAACCCAGCATGTGCAATACTCCGCCCCCTTCGCCCGCGTCCGTGAACAAAAAATTCTCAGGATCGCGTAACCCGGGTCGAACCTGGCTGGTGACCAGACGAACCTCCACGTCCAATGGGCGTCCCAACATACCGTCGTCGATCAACTGCTTGAGCTCGCGGCAGACGGGATTAAATCGATGTGGGTAGCCCGGCATGGCAACGACGCCGTTGCGATCCACTACCCGCGTCAGCTCTGCCAGTTCGGGTGATCGCCGGGCTAACTGTTTCTCCACGTACATATGTTTCCCGGCTTCTGCCAGCTTGATCGCTGCATCAGGCACCTCGGTAGCGGGCAGCACGACTACTGCCAATTCGAACTCTTCGTTGCGAATCAGGTCGTCGATCGAGGTATAGGTGCTGGCATCAGGATCAAACTGGCCAACGGGTTCCAGCAGGGACGGGTCGGTATCCTCGCAGTATGCAACGATCTCCACTCCATCCAACTGTCTGAAAGTACCGATGTATCCGGTGTGCTCGGGACCAACCTTGCCCATATGCCCGTGGCGCAGCCCGACCATAGCAGCTTTAAGTGCTCGCGTGTTCAAAACAGTTTCCAGGTGATGTCGCTTTTTGGATTATTGCCGGTCAAATCTACTTGTCTGTCCAAGCTTTTGTCAGGCGCACAGTACCTCTCGTTGGCGATCGGCCCCTTTCAAAGGTAATTGCACCCAGGCGCCGTTGTGATCATGAGAGAGGTGAAACCCCACAATAGTCTCGAGCACGTTCACCGATTCCACTGCGGAGTAGGGAAGTTTCGCGTTGCCATCTATAGTATCGACCATGGCTGCTACGGCTCGATCCATGGAGTTCAGCTCCCCTTTTTGCGACGGCAGACGATCGCGGCGACCATCCCAATATTCGAATTCCACGTCATCACCGGCGGTGATCGCTCTCCCTTTGGTGCCGTTAATCGAAATTTGCGCAGGTAAGACTGAATAGTCGGCTGCGTCGACAGTAACCATGAGTCCACTGTCCATGCGCAGCACACCCCAAGTGCCGTAATCTTTGAACTCAGGACCGCGGCAATCCGGTTTGCCAGCGAGATCCATGGTGCCCGACACTGCTGCTACGCGTTGCCCGAGATACATACACATGGCGTCAATGATGTGAGTGCCAACGCCACCAGTGCGACCTGTGGCCCATTGAAGATTTACAGAGGTTAAGTCACCTAGATCTCCCGATGCGATACGCTCTTGGGTCGCCTTGCCGTTGGGGTTGTAGCGCCTATTGTGATTGATCACCAGGTGGGTGCCGTTCTGTTCGCAAGTACTCAACATATCGTCGGCGTCGCTGACCCGATTGGCGATCGGTTTTTCGCAGTAGACCCCCCGAACTCCGGCTTGAGCGCAGCCGATAGAGATCTCCGCATGGCTGGGTGCATAAGTGGCCACGCTGACGATGTCGAGATTTTCCTCTTCTAGCATCTTTTTCCAGTCGGCGTAGACGCGGACTCCGGCTCGTTCCTTGAAGCGCTCGCGCCGTCCCTCATCCCGACTACTTCCGGCCACCAGGTCGATCTTGGGGTGTCCGCTCAGGGCGCCGAAGTGGGTGCCATCCAGATTTTCGACTTGCTGGCCGATAGCCGTTCCTGATACCTGATCGGCGGCGCCGATGAAGCCACATCCTACAACTGCGGCGCGATAGTTTTCACTCACTTTGTCCTCCTCTAAGTTGGATTAACATTACTCATTATAAATCTAGATCGAAGATACGTCGCGGGGTTTCTCGATATATAAGCTCGGCTTCAGCCGGATCGGCGATGGCGTCCATATAAATACCCAGCTGATACCTGGGCGCAAATATCTGCTGATCAGCGCCGAATAAAACCCGCGTCGCACCAAGAATATCGGTGGTGCGCCTTATCCTGCCCGCAGTTAGACTACTACTACAGTACTCGAAATATACATTGGGTAGGTCGGCGATCTGCCGTGCTCCTTCCCGGTCATCGCCATGGGCTTTGATGATGATCAGGTTGGGTAAACGCTCAGCGGCTTTGCGGAGGCCGGGATAAGGCGACGCGTCCATGTGTATCTTCGTCGGCCGTCCGAAGCGTGCGACCTCATCTAGCATCTCCTGCATCCCCGTTGAGGCCATCGGTCCGCAGAACGGACAGTAGAGCTTGACCCCTACAAAGCGAGAATCGGCGAAGTACCGTTCCATCTGTAGCACCGAACCAGCAACATCGCGGGCGTCGCAGACCACGTACCCGCGGAGGTTGGGATACTGTTCAAGGAGACTGGCGGTTTGGTCGTTGCCCACGGCCATGTCGTAGCCGATGGCATGATAGGAGGATACGATGGTAAGTTCAATGTTGCACTTTTCAGACATTTGAGGGACGGTAGTGCAATCGAAACTGTCGATAGGTTGGGGCAGAAAGAATCTGGAAACGTGAGCGTGCACGTCGATGATTGACTCGGGGGGGAGATCGAGTTGGGCAGCGGTTTCACGGGGCGATGCGGGCAACTGTTTGCGCTGTAGTCGCAGGGCGTTGCCTGCCAGAACCGCTTGTTTGGCGCTGTCAGGCAGGTCGGCGCCTAGCACATGATAAAATAGCCCCCGCACTGAATAGCGTGGAGCGTTGCTGGCAAAAAGAAATCTGTCGATCAAGCCCTGCGTAAAAGCCAGCTCCAGACTACCGGCCAAGAAGAGCCTACGGATGCCGGCATCTACCGTCGGGAACGCATGCATGGCCGTTATGAGCTCACCGACGTAATGATAAGGGACTTCGTTCAGTGCCACGGGAACACCACAATCGGCAGTAAGCTCACCAATGGCTCCGATCCAAGCCATACACTCAGTTCCGGCGCCGTCGAAATCGACGATGATGGGAAGCTGATGGCGGCTCACGGCTGACACCATTTCTGCAAACAGCATGGTGTC
>CAYNZV010000151.1:0-6175 GCA_964401715.1 uncultured Gemmatimonadaceae bacterium
TCGGAGTCGTGGCGGCGGCTGCCGGAGCAGCTTCGACGACGACTTCCTTAACGACCGTCTTCTCAACGATCTTTGGAACTTCCTTGATCACGATCTTGTCGACCGGAACTTCCTTGATGACCGTCTTCTCGACGATCTTATCTACTGGAACTTCCTTGACGACGACCTTCTCGACGATCTTCTCAACTGGAACTTCCTTGATGACCGTCTTCTCGACCGGAACTTCCTTGGTCACTACGGTTGGCGTCGATTCGCCACACGCAGCGAGGACTTGCGCAGTCACGCCGACTGAGCCAACGCCCAGTGCAGCCATGATTCTGCGTCGGGTAATAGATCCGTTCATAAACTCTCCCCCTAGGCCGATTTTTAAGCATGTCCCTTACATACCAGTTGATCGACGTAGTTATTGCTAAGACCTATCCCCTCGAATGGAGGATAGTCAGCAGGCCAACGGTGCCACTCATAAGAAGGGGTGTCAATATCGCCCCAGCGTACCGACGTCGTCCGTGGCGATTGTTTAGCCTGCGGTCCTGCAGGCGTGGCTCTCATTGCCTGTGAATGCGCAGATGTTTTGTACGGAGGTTTGCCGCGCTGGGTTGGTGCGATCTGCCGTGGTAGCAGTGGCCTAGGATCAGCCTTTGATACCAGTCAAGGTGATCCCGCGAATGAAGTGTCGTTGGGCGAAGAAGAAGGCCACGACTATGGGAAGCACCGCAATGAATGAGATAGCCATCTGCAGTTGGTGCATGCCAGCCCCGTACTGTCCCGCTGAGAACCAACGCATTCCAACCGCTAGGGTCAGGCGTTCGGATGAATTAAGCACGACGAGGGGCATGAAGAAATCATTCCAACTGCCAATAAAGGATAGAACCGCTACCGTCGCAACAGCTGGCTTTGATAAGGGTAGGATGACCCTGAAAAAGATTCCAAGTCTATTGGCCCCATCTGTTCGGGCGGCCTCGTCAAGCTCGATCGGAATCGTCATAAAAAATTGTCGAAGAATGAAGATATGGAAGGCGCCGCCGCCAAGCCCTGGTATCACAAGTGGTAAGAGCGTATCGAGCCACCCAAGTTCACGGAAGATGATCACGAGTGGAATGATGGTCACATGCAGCGGGACCATCATGGTTGCAAGAACGAGGATGAACAACTCTCGTCGTCCCGGGAAGTCAACGCGTGCAAAACCGTACGCGACAAGGGCACTTATGAGTGTGCCGATTGTTACGGAAACAAAGGTAATAACCGTTGAATTGAAGATCCACCAAGCCAGCGGACCTGTACGCCAAACGGCAGCGTAATTTTCCCAGTTGGGAGGGGTCGGAATTATCCCGTGGTCTGGATCGTAGAATTGTGCTTGGCTCATTAACGACCAGCGCACCATCCAGAAGAACGGAATGGCGAACATAGCGCTGCCGCCGATCAGAACTCCATACGTGGTGACTTTCTGGAGTACTCGGATGAACCTGGCCGAGGTCGATCGAATCGTGACCGATTGAAATCCTCGTTCAGACGAAGAAGGCGGATTGGTTGTCGGTTGGAGAGTCTTAGCCACCTTCAGAGTTCCGAATTCTGGAGCGCGCTTTTACATCTGTATACACATATGAGGCATGACCCCATCTTGGCCACGGTGCTGGAAAAGCAGGAGAGCATCGAGGAAACAGAGTTTGTGTGCGCAACCAGGGCCCCCGCCTAGAGAATCGCGACGGATCGCGGCGCGGCTGCGTCAGCTCGAATGCCTGAGTAGCAGCACATGTCGATCAAGCGAGGCTCGCCGATCACCCCTTCACGCCTGTTAGCGCAATTCCCCGTATGAAATGTTTCTGTGCGAGGAAGAAGGCGACGATGATCGGAGCGACGGCCATCAACGCGATCGCCATCTGCAGATGCAATTGCTGGACATCGTATTGGCCAGCTTGGAGCCAGCGCATGCCGACCGCAAGAGTCAATCGTTCAGCGGACTGCAACACGATGAAGGGGAAGAAGAAATCGTTCCAATGACTGATAAAGGTGAATACCGCTACCGTCGCGATGGCGGGCTTTGCTAGCGGGAGGACGACGCTCCGAAGGATGCGAACCCGGTTCGCCCCATCGATCGCAGCCGCATCGTCCAGTTCCCGTGGGAGTGTCATAAAGAATTGTCGAAGGATGAAAATATAGAAGGGCGAACCACCCAAAAGAGGAAGGACTAGTGGCAGGAGCGTGTCGAGTACATTCATCTCACGGAACAAGATGACTTGCGGAATGATAGTTACGTGTTGCGGAATCATCATTGTGGCGATGACAAGAACGAAGAGCCAGGCTTGGCCTGGGAAGTGCAGTCGTGCAAACCCGTAGGCGACGAGGCAGTTCACTATTAACCCAATCGTAACTCCGACAAGAACTACCGCGAGGCTATTAATAAGCCACCAGTGAACGGGTCCAACGTTCCATGCGTCAACATAGTTTCCCCACTCGATAGGGTCTGGAATTAAAGGCGGTGGATCTTCATAAAACTGTCCAAGGCTCATTAACGACGCGCGAATCATCCATCCGAAAGGAATGGCGTACGCCACGCTTCCCAGTATGAGAACCAGATACACGGCGGACATCTGTAGGATATGGAGAGCCCGGATTCGTTTCGATCGTACGGTCTGTGAGGCCCGGGTTACAGAGCCTGAGTCCATCGTGGTATTAGCAGCCATAGTTACGGATCTCTGCTCCTAGGATGCTTCGTAATACACCCAGCGTCGAGCCACGGTGAATTGAATAAGCGTGAAGATCATGATGATGACAAAGAGGACCCAGGCAATAGCTGACGCATACCCCATTTGATAGTACTCAAAACCGGTGCGATAGAGATGGAGGAGGACAAAGAGCGTCGCATCACGTGGCCCACCATTGGTCACGATAAGTGCCTGAGTGAAGACCTGCCACGAGCCAATAATTTGAAGCACTGCGGTAAGAAAGATGGCAGGTGTCATCATTGGAACGGTCACATGCCACAGCTTGCGCCATGGACCGGCCCCATCAATAGATGCAGCCTCGTAGAGATGCTCGGGTATCCCCTGCAGCGCTGCCAGATAAATAATGAGCGTGGTTCCGAGCCCCCAGAAGCTCATGAGAATGAGTGCGGGCATCGCCCAGTGTTGGCTCGTGAGCCAACGTGGGCCTTCAATCCCGATCAATCCCAGGCCTTGGTTAATGAGGCCATTGGGCTGGAGTAGGAGGATCCAAAGGAAGGCCGTCGCGATACCCGTTGTAACCGACGGAAGATAGAAAGCCGTCCGGAAAATCGGTTGGCCCTTAATTTTTTGGTTTAGAAGAATGGCCACGAAGAACGCCATGAACATTGAACCCGGAACGTGGACCGCGGTGTAGTAAAAGGTGTTAAAGATGCTGCGGATGAACTTAGAGTCATCCGTAAAGAGATTGACGTAGTTATTCAACCCAAACCAGATTGGGAAATCGTGGAATCGATATTTTGTAAAACTCAGCAAGAATGAGGCGATGAAAGGTCCGAGGGTGAACCACACGAACGTGAAAAGCCAGGGCGAAATAAATAAAATCCCACTCCAGCGCTGCCAAGTAGTTGTTCGCACAGTTCAGGTTCCCTCGTAAATCAGACTATACGTTAAAGCAATTCGTTGAGTTTTGGAGAGTGGTACGGGGCTGTTGTTCAGCCCCGCACCACCTCCACACCAACTCCTCGTTATACGCGGTGTTGGTGGTGTATCACTATTCGGCCTGCAGTGATTTCAGGTGCTTGTCGCAAGCAGCAGCGGCGTTGGCCATTGCTTCCATGGCGGTCATTTCTCCGGTGATTGCCGGGGTCATTTCGTCGTGGAGCATGTTCCACCACTGAGCCCAGCCATCGAAGAAGTGCAAGCCATACAGGTCTGGCGACAAGAAGTTGTCCCGAATCAGATCCATGCTCTTCGGCATGCCTGGCTGGAAGCCAAGGTACCGATCACTGTTGATCACGCTTCGGAACATTGGGATGGCGCCACGTCCATCGGCCACGAGGCCTTGGAAGTATTCGCCGGCGATGAACGAGATTAACGTCATCGAGGTCTCAACCGTGCCATGGTCCTCAGCCCGATGGCTGATGAAGTGACCGAGCTCGTTAGTCGAGTATCGGACTTCACCGATCGGGGACTTCGGTGATGGCATGTTGTCCCAGGTGAATCGACCGCCGACACGTAGCTTCCGACCACCAGGGCCGTGAATACCGCCGGGCTCCATTCCGATCTTGCCAGTTGCGAAGGGCTTGGTTACGCCCTCGAAGAGCAAGGAAGGAATTTCGCCAAGAGGCACGGAAACGTTGTGCTTGTACGCAAGGTCGACATACCACTGGAAGGCCTCTTGGCCACCCTTGGTGTTAAAGCCAGACGAGGTGGCCGGGCGCTTCTTATCACTGAAGAGCCAGCCGCCGTTGGCGCTGATCAACGGCAACCAGCGGAATTCTCCGCCTGTACCGTTGTGGAAGCCGTAGTGATTCTTTTCAGGATCCGTTAGCTTCTTACCATCTTCGGTCTGGCTGTCCCAGGTCGCGTCCGCGCCGGGGTTACCAACACCATCAGCCTCAAACTTGTCGACGTTGTAGACCCAGCCGTTAACAGCGGACATGAAGGGCATACCCTTCAGCGCCGGGCCAACACTGAGGTTTTCAGTATCAACCTTGTCTGGGTATTCACGCGCCAGAATGAGGTAGTCATCGATGTTGATGTTAGCCGGGCCAAGAAGATCATTCAGCGTCAGCAGCATGGATGAAAATTCACGCATCCGCGCGCCGTTCAACACGAGAACATCACCGATGGTTCCGGCGGCAAACATGATGTTCACCTTGTCCCGGTAGAACCCAGGTGGGAGCTTCTCGAGCTTGTACTGAATGTTTGGATACCGCTTGTCGAATTCCTCAAGACCAGCCTTCATCGTTTCCCAACGAGTACCGGCAGCCCAGTAGTTCATGAAGCGGATCGGAGTCGTGGCGGCGGCTGCCGGAGCAGCTTCGACGACGACTTCCTTAACGACTTCAACGACCGTGGGGACTTCCTGGATGACGATCTTCTCAACCGTCTGTGTAACGATCTTCTCGACTTCAACAATCTTCTCGACCTCAACGATCTTGGTCTCACCGCACGCCGCAAGAACAACAGCAGCTCCAGCACCAAGGCCAGTCGTTGCCATCATTTTTAAGGCGAATCTTCTACTCATCGATTCTCCCCCAACATCCATTGATGGTATGACAGGTTATGTTCCTGTCGTTTGACCATTCTAGTATTTCAAATTTCAATTTGTATCGTTTACACCATTCGCACATGCGAATATTTCGATAACCGTCGAGCGAGCGCACACCGAGTTGAACCACTTGGACTCAACGTGGACCCGTGACGTTGAACACCTTCGAAGCTCGCATTTAATCTCCTCTGTCTTGACCACCTGGCTAAGCGCGAGGTGAAATAGCCATCCGCGGTGGATGCCGCGCCTAGAACGGTCCCGAGGAATTGAGAGAATTCGGTGTCGTTACCGCCAGAAGTGTTTCGAACCGGCCCTGATCGTGTGGCCTATGTACCGATCGATGGCGACACGGATGACGCCACCAATCAGCATTTCCTCGTCCTGCCCTCCACATCCGGACGATTCTTGGCCGTGTGGACCCAAAGTAGCCGCGAAAACAACCCCGCTCAACGAGTGGAGTTCGCATACAGAAACGCCCGCGGCCACACATGGACGACGCCAGTCGTATTGGACGGTCCGGACGGGAACGACGACCGCATCGCCTCATGGGGGTTCCCAATCCTTGCACCAGATCTTGGTCGCCTCTACGTCTTCTACAACAAGAATGTAGGGGCAGTAGATGTGCGCGAAGACACGACCGGCACCCTCGCCTTCAAATACTCTGATGATGACGGTGAAACTTGGAGTGAACGCCACGAGGCCCCGATCGAACGCTCGGCCATCAGCTCCGCAGACCCAGCCATGCCCGAGAACTGGATCTGTTATCAGACGCCCATCCAGGGTCCAGACGGCAACGTGCTATGCGGCTTCACACGCTGGGCCTGCAACAGCTTTCATTCCGAGAGTCCCCTGTTTCAGAGACACTCCGCATGCTTTTTGCTACGGTTCGCCAACATCTTTTGCAGCAACCACTTCAAAAGATGGTGGTAGTCCGATATCCAACGGCCGTTCGCGAAGA
>CAYNZV010000151.1:6185-6882 GCA_964401715.1 uncultured Gemmatimonadaceae bacterium
ACGGTTCGACAACATCTAGACGGAATTCGATCCTGAGAGACTCAATGTGACCACGTGGCCGAACGCGCCTCACGGCATACGAGTACCCAAGCCAGACGACCCCGAACACAGCGTGGCGCAGGAACCATCAATCCAGAACCTGCCTGACGGCCGGATCATCTGTTTAATGCGCACGCTGACAGGCTACATCTGGTGGTCCGTGTCTAGCGATGCGGGTAAAACCTGGTCCGACGCTGAGCAACTGCGCTTTGAACCTTGTGGTGCGTCGATTCCAAATCCAATATCACCCTGTCCCCTCTATCGTCTGGTTGACGGTCGCTATGCGCTGATCTTTCACAACAACGTCGGGACCGCCAATGGCGGCGACGGTCCAGCCGATGCCCAGCGAAACCGCCGGCCTGCGTGGCTATCGATCGGGCACACGATCGACAATCCTGGAGGCCAGCCGCTGGCCTTCGGGGAGCCACACGTCCTAGCCGACAGCGACGGCGTCCCCGTGATGTTGGACCCATCACGCCGACTCCGAACCCATCAGTCGATCGCACAAACCCAGATCGCGACCTACGGCAGCCTGTTCGAGTTCGAGGGCGACACATATTGGTGGTACCCCGACCGCAAACATTTCCTGCTCGGGAAACTTATCAACCGGTGGTTGCGTTAACTTCGCTTCGATCCCTCCATGAACCCGAATCGGGCG
>CAYNZV010000151.1:6892-7297 GCA_964401715.1 uncultured Gemmatimonadaceae bacterium
CACACATCCGTACTTTCAGGATCGACCCGACCCTACTTGATCAGACGTGGGCCCAATCAACACACCGAAGCTTTTCACTCATCCACAAGCCGTTTGGCAGCGCGCCGAATCCGTTCGTGGTTTGAAATCGAAGTCGTCAGACTCAGCACAAGCGAATCCAGCACTCGCTATAGCAAGAATAAGTCCGATTAGAACACTCCGACTTGCGATCTTCTGTCTCATACGCATCGAATGAGAGTCTCGGAGTCCGAGCATGTCTTAATCACCACCACAGGCTTGCGTCACATCATTAAATCACGAATGAATTCATTCCTAGCCCGGATCGACTATGAAGTGTCGGAATCTAAAGGCACCGTGGCGATCGGCGCCCAACGGGGGCGGTCGGCCCCGGGCAAACCCCTCCCC
>CAYNZV010000152.1:0-274 GCA_964401715.1 uncultured Gemmatimonadaceae bacterium
ACTTCAATACAGCCTTGCGGATTATTTCATTGAGCACCAAACGGGCCGGACCTTGCACGATATCCAGAATGGCGCACACCACCGCTTGGTGCTACCCTCTATAAAGCTCGGCTCGAGAGCGGTGCGCTATCGGCTACGCAATGTGCTCGCGCTCGAACATGCAGCCATGCGCCAATAGCCACTATTAGCCCCGGTTAACCGGGAATACATTGGCTCCTGAGATGGCTACAAAATCATAAGTTATTGAAAATATTGGATTATTACCGGCCTCTCC
>CAYNZV010000152.1:394-7292 GCA_964401715.1 uncultured Gemmatimonadaceae bacterium
GGCTACCATATGTTGCGCGTCCCCAGTTATTGGGGGCGCGCTTTTTTTTGCGCTTCCTAACGTCTTGTTTGCACAAGTTATTGGAGAGACAAACTCGTTCTGCGGAGCGGTTCAACATTTTTCACCGTCAACAATCAGTTCATCACCAAATGTCGAACCGACGATCTTATTCTTGACCTCAACAGGCGCGTACTGGTATTAATAGTCAAGATGCGAAAGAAGGAATACAGATGCCCGATGTAAAACAGCTTGTACTGAAGGTGATGGCTGACGCTGTTGCCAAGGCCTTGCCTGATTTCGACGAACGGACGGGGCGTTTCCTGAGCAAGCCCGAGGGTCCTCCGGCGCCAGGCGCCAAGCCTGAAGACCTCGGCTGGACAATCACTAATCAGGATATCATTTATCCTCTGGCCGTTCTGTATACGATCCCGGGAAGCGACTTCCACGGTGATCGTACCATCCTAAATATGACTCTGAGTGCCGGCGATGCTATCCGCGATTTTCAATACCCCGATGGACAGGTCGAGTTCCTGAAGGCTGACGGCAGCCGATGGGGGCCGATCTTCATGCCTTGGACCAACTACGCTTGGGTCCAGGCCTACGGACTGTTGCGCGACCAAATAGACGAAACACGTCGCACACGCTGGGAGGAAGGCTTAATCCTGGCCCACGATGGGCAGGCTCGCGAAATCCGCGATCTCCAAGTCCATAACATCCCCTGCTGGAAGGCAATGAGCTGCTACCGGGCCGGTCAGATTTTTTCGCGATCGGACTGGCAGAAAGCCGGCACAACCATGACCCGGGCGGTGGTCTCCGCGCAGCAGCTTGGCGGCTACTGGGCCGAACACGGCGGTCCCAGCACGTTCTACAACCACGTCTATGTCCACGGGCTAGGGCTCTACTACAAATTCACTGGCGATGATCACGTGCTGCCGGCCCTTAAGGCCGCAATAGACTTCCACCAGACTTTCATCTACCCAGATGGCACGCCGGTCGAAACCGTCGATGGCCGCTTCAAGTACCACGATCGCATCATGCGCATGGGTTGGGTCGGTTTCTCCGCCTGTCCCAAGGGGCGGCGCCTGGTGCGCCACCTGGCTGAGCGTCTGGACTCCAAACGCGACTTGCTCGGCTTCCAGGGTGGCGCCATCGCCAGTACCGTACAGCGCCTTATTGAGGGTGAGGAGGCAGCTATCAACCTCGACCGCGTCTCGTTCCGCGAGACGTACCAGGACTTGGCTGTTGTTTATCGCGACGGACCCTGGTTCGCGTGCCTGAGTGGCTTCACATGTCCGCCAGTCGCCAGCCGCTGGGGTCAAGACCGGCAGACCTTTTTGTCACTGTGGCATAATTGTTTCGGCCTGCTCTTGGGCGGCGGCAACTCCAAGGATCAGGCGGAATGGTCCAGTTTCGTAGCCGACGGTCTCCTGCTACCGAGCAAGGCTGAACTACTGTCCGACGGGACCGGCGTTGCCCTCACGTACGGCAACGTCCGCTGTCTATTACGATTGTGGTTCGAAGAGCGGAAGGTCGTTATCGAAGGCACGGCAGAGGTTGCCCTGCCTTACAGGAGTTCGTGGTGCGAACATATCGGGGCGACAGCGTGCGCTCTAACGCAGGCCGTGAGATGAAGCTGGGAGATACGGCTGTGCGCTGGAATTCGCCACAACTCGGCGAGTGGATCGAAGTGCAGCGCTGCCGCATCGCGGTCCCCTCCGGGGCTGAGTTCCGCTGGCCGACTGTTCCATTCAACCCGTATGCTGCGGATGGGGCTGCACCGTTCGGCTCGGAATCGGGTGTCCTGGTCGCACGGATTGACGGCCAGCCCGTCCGTTGGGAAATCGATGCGCAGGATACTATTCTAGTATGCTGATCTAAGAGTGGACAGAGAATGCCAGATCAAGAACAGGCCCAAGTGCTGCACATCGATCAAGTCCGACAGTTATTCGTGGATGACTACGTCGTCGAGGAGATTGAGGGACTTACACGGTCCTTGCACGCCGTCCGGAAACATCCCGACAACCCGGTTCTGCGTCCTGA
Source organism: uncultured Gemmatimonadaceae bacterium (assembly GCA_964401715.1). Classification (GTDB taxonomy): domain Bacteria; phylum Latescibacterota; class UBA2968; order UBA8231; family UBA8231; genus CAYNZV01. Next base: position 2,435 of record CAYNZV010000152.1, read on the forward strand.
GCCGTCCACGGAAGGCACTTCCATTGAGTACACCACCGTGATCTGGGACGTGGCGGCGAACCTCTTCAAGGCCTGGTATGTGGTCGGCGACAATCAGGATGCCCGCAGCAGCCCTGGCGCCAAGTCGCGGTATACGCTGCAGTCGTGTTATGCCACCTCCCCCGACGGTATCCACTGGGATAAGCCTGATCTGGGGTTGATTTCCTACAAAGGTTCGCTGGCCAACAACATATTTGAAAGTGGGCGCTGGTTGCAGAGCGTCATCTACGTGCCCCCACACCAGGAGCCGGATGATGACCAGCGCTACAAGATGTTCGCCTGGGACACGGGCGGTTACCAGGTTGCCTTCTCAGCCGATGGCATTCACTGGTCGGACTATCCCGACAACCCGGTGTGGCGCATCCGCGGCGACGTGGCGCCGACCATCTACGATGAACTAGCCGGGCAGTACATCAGCTTCGCTAAGGTGACCGACGAATACGAGGGTTACCGGCGCCGGATGGTGGGACGCGGTACCAGTCAGGATTTCGTGCATTGGAGCGATCCACAACTCATACTGCGGCCTGACGACGAGGATGAAGGCTGGACACTGGGTCGCCCCGGCCATCACACCCAGTTTTACGGCATGTGCGGTTTTCCGTACGCCGGCATGTACCTTGGACTGCTGTGGGTGTTTCGTGTGACGGGCAAAGTGCCCGGCGGTACCAACTATGGCGGCATCCATGTGCAACTGGTACACAGCCGCGACAGCATCCATTGGGAGCGAGCTTTCAGCCGTATGTCGCTGATCCCTATCGGGCCCCAGGAGAGTTTCGATGGTGCTTACCTGCATGCCGCTAGCCGGCCGGTGGTAGTGGGCGATGAGATATACATCTACTACGATGGCCATGATGGCGACCACGGTTCTTACTGGTACTGCGAACCGTGGGGCAGCGACGAACCACGGCGAGGTGGTGCCCTCGGGCTGGGCCGGCTACGTCTGGACGGCTTTGTCTCGGTCGATGCCGGGCTAGATGAGGGGCAGTTGACGACTCGACCGCTGGTTGCGGGTGGGGATGCGTTGGTCGTGAATGCACAGGCCGGCCAGGGTGTGTTGCGGGTCGAAGTCCTGAACGTGGATGGCTCACCCATTGCCGAACTAGGTAAGGATGAGTGTGTGCCTTTCAGCGGGGACAGCGTACGGCATACAGTACAATGGCAAGGAGACGCATCGCTAGCTACACTGCGGGGCAAACCCGTGCGATTGCGTTTCTACCTCAAGGATGCCCAACTGTACAGCTTCCAGTTTGCCTCTAGCCGGTAACGTATCGTAGCTGTGGCGAGCTTCTCGCGAGCGTGATTGGGAAGCCAATAGGCCATTTCGGGATTACCACGAAGGTATCGGGAAGAAACATCGACGGATGGAGACGACAAAGAGTACATCTGTTGCGACGCAGCTGCGCGCTGGGGTCGTCAAAGTGTAGATCACCGATGCGGAGGCAAAACCGGTCAATGACCCCGTGTACGCCAGATCATTGGCACTGGGGGACGGTACCAACACGGCCGTCCTCGTCTCCGTGGAAGCGGTGGCGATCGCCGAAATCGGCACTATTCAAAACGACTTCCTGGCCAACGTGCGCGCACAGCTGCAGGAAGAGCTGAGCCTGAGACCTCAGAACCTCCTGATCAATGCCTGCCATTGTCACGTCGTCATGTGCCTGGACGTTGAGGAACGGACGGTCCGAGCCGTGAAAGAAGCATGGGCAAACATGGTTCCCGTGGCCATGGGTGTCGGCACGGGTCGCGAAGACCGAATCATGGAGAACCGGAGGCTGAGGGATGGAGGAGAGACGGATGTTCGTATGATCCACGGCCTTCCTCCCGACGAGGAGATCCTGGAGGTTGGGCCGGTAGATCCGGAGATCTGCATTCGGCGGCTGGATCGCCGTCGAGCTCCTTTCGGAGACGCCCAACAGGATTCAACCGGATTTAGAGCCGGCCACCGGATTCACCTTTGCGGAATGCGATCGCTTGATGGGGGATGAGTCGGATCGTGTTGTAACCTGGAACGGTAGAAGCGATATCACGGCGATCGGCGAATCGATTTCCATGGAGTACTGATCATGGACAAGCCCAATCTGCTCTTCATCTTCACCGACGAGCAGCGCTTCGACACCCTGAAGTGCTACGGCAACGACTTCGTAGAAGCGCCCAGGCTCAACGCGCTGGCCGAGGAGAGCTTTGTCTTCGAGCGTGCGTACGTGACGCAGCCGATCTGCACGCCCTCGCGCTCGACGATTATGACCGGACTCTACCCGCACACCACGGGGTGCCTGTCGAACAATATCGCGCTCAAACCCGATACAAAGACGATCGCCGAGATGGTGGACGACGATTATTTCTGCGCCTACATAGGAAAATGGCACTTGGGCGACGAGGTCATTCCCCAGCACGGCTTCGAGCACTGGGTGAGTCTAGACGACAAGTATCGGGCCCACCTTTCGAAGCCTGAATATCGTTCGCGCCTGAGCGACTACCACCATTTCCTCGTCCAGCACGGCTTTGAGCCCGACGTGGACCAGGGGGACGCCCAGGTCTTCAGCCGGTCCTTCGCCGCGAAATTAGATGAACCCTATACCAAGGCGACCTTCGTCGGGCAGCAGACGGCGCAATTGCTGCGCGAAACCGAGCGGCGGCCGTTTGTGTTCTACGTCAATATTCTCGAGCCGCACATGCCCTTCACCGGACCCTTCGACGATATGTACGATCCGGACGAGATTCCCGTGGGACCACAGTTTCTGCAGAAACCGGCGAAAAATACCTCCCTGGTGAACCGGATGCTGGCCGACTACTTCATGCAGGCCGAGTGGGAGGGGCAGGACCTGAGCACCGAGGCGGGGTGCCGCAGGATGCGGGCGCAGTACCTGGGGCTGGTGACTTTAGTGGACCGGGCAATGGGCGCGATCCTCGACGCGCTGGAGGAGAGCGGCCAGGCGGAAAACACCATCGTGGTCTTCACCAGCGACCACGGCGATATGATGGGCGACCACGGTATTTTCGCCAAGGGGGTGCTCTACGAGGAGGCGGTGCGAGTGCCGCTCTTAATTCGAGTGCCGTGGCTGCAGAGAGCGGGAAGGAGAATCCGCGGGAACTTCAGCCAGATCGACCTGGTGCCGATGCTGTTGGATCTGCTTGGAGAGGCCGTTCCGGGCGGACTGCAGGGCCAGAGCCGCGTTCCTGTCTTGCGCGGCGAGGAGCGTCTGGAGCAGGAGGACGTCTTCATCGAGTCGCACGACGGCCACAACCGTCCCGGGCCGCCCTTCACCACGGCGGACGAAGAGACCAGGCGCGTGCTGGGGCTGCCGTGGCGGACGGTGATTTCCGCCGACCGGTGGAAACTCAACCTCAGTCCGGAGGATCAGTGCGAGCTCTTCGACCTGAATACCGACCCGCACGAGGCAACCAACCGCTTCGACGATCCGGGCCAGCAAGAGCGCATCCGCGATCTCAGAGGGAGGATCGCACGCTGGCAGGAACGCACCGGCGACGAAGCGCCGCTGCCGAAAGTACATTGAAAGGAACGCGAAGTGAAAATCACTTCCATCGACGTCTTCTCCTGCGAAGGCAGCTGGCGCACGCTGAACTTCATCAAGATCGAGACGGACGAGGGCATTACTGGCTCCGGTGCACAATTTTGGCGCGGAGAAGTGCCGGCATCTTGCCTGCCTTGTGCGGACTTCTGCGTTTCGCCAGATTTGGCCTCTGATGGCAAGGCGCTGGAATGCAACGCTTTAGCGCTATCTCGCCCAGATTTTGCGGAGGGTTGCGAATCTACGGAACGGGGTTCAATTCCCGCCCCTCCACCAATTCGAAGGAAGTGCAACTCTCTGATTCTATGGGGGTTGCACTTCCTTGTTCTGCGCCGACAGCCATACGGCCTTCGCAGAAAGCTGCTTGGCGGGTCCGTGAATCGCTAAAACGTTGACCGAAATTGTTAATTGAGAAAATTGGTGCTATGGGAGCAAGTGAATGTCTAAAACTACACGATCAGAATTGCACGATTTCAAGATTGTACTTGTTCGTCATGGACAGGCCGGTGGTGGAGAGAGGATAGGAGAGTTAGGAGCACCCCTTACTTTTTAGGAGAGAAACAAGCCGCTCGGGTAGCCAAAGAACATTTTACCCACATATACACAAGCGATTTATCTAGGGCATATTAAACAGGTCGTGCTATACGACATTTTCATCCAGGCACGCCTTTCACAGTCACGACCTCCTTGCGGGAGATCGGTAGATTTATGGTCAAGCCAGGTCGTGTGCCCGGTGGAAAAGCAGTTCAGGAGGACCTCCGCAAGCGTCGTGCAGAAATAAAGGAATTTGCTCGTCAAATTCTTTCTGAACATACCTGGGATGATCAGATTCTCATTGTCGCCCATGGAAATCTGATTTGTTTCCTTGTATCTACTCTAGCCGGTGTCAATCCAAAGACGGCTGTTCTTTTTGAGATAAGCAACACCTCTGTTAACGAGGTAATAATTCAAAATGGAAGTTTTTTGTACCTTTATCGGACGAATGATGTAAACCATCTGTTGCCACAGCAGATTACCTAACATGTTCGAATGAATGGCAACTAAAAAAGAGGAGCTCCACGCTAGCCCTTCGCGGCCGTTTCCGAAGATCCGCCACCCATAAACTGCGAGTGCCCCCGAAAAACGCCGCAAAAGAGCGCCACGGACCCTGGGCGCAACTGTCGATAACGGCGTTTATTCTTCCTATACTTGTTGATGCCGGCGCCGGACTGCGGTATGAAGTACCTGCCCCGCGAAATGGCGATGGAGAAGCTCAAAGCGCTGGTTGCCGGCACCGAGGTCGTGCGTGC
>CAYNZV010000153.1:0-7286 GCA_964401715.1 uncultured Gemmatimonadaceae bacterium
CAGGATCGGACAGCAGCCCAATTACGGACTCGAACACCCCTTCGCAGGTGTAGTCTGAAAGATTGGCTGCCACAGCCTCGCGGACGGCAGGATGCGGATTGCTGACCAACTCCAGCATCCTGTTGTAATGTGAAGTATCGCCCATCGCTCCCACAGCTTCGATGCCAGCGATGATCGCCTCTGTCTCCTCACTGTTAAGCAATTCCACCAGTTTCGCTTTCCGTTGATTGACTGATTCGTCGTGGTCCAATCGATCGAGAATGGTGAGAAACTCGGCTTGTACAGTGGGCGGATCATCACCAGCGATGCGTGGAACAATCAGGTCGGCAATACGACGCTGGGCCACCTTTTCCAGCCTCGTATTATCACCGTTGACTTTCGTGGTACTCAACAATCTTGCCAAAGTCCGGGCAGAGCTCAACCTCACTTCCGGATCGTCGTCATCGATCCGCGGTATCACCGCATCGAACAATCCAACACCTGCCGCACGTGGATTTATCGCTTCCAACGCTGCCGCGCGGACGCGAGGATTTTCGTGTTCGACCAGCGGCAAACAAACCGTCTCCGCGGCAGGTCCCGGGTTCTTGCGTAGAATCTCAATACCCATCTGACGAACGCCGTCATTGGTGTGCAGAAGCAGATCTCGCGACACCTCTGGAGCGCTGGAAAGAACCTGTCCCAGGGACTGCATGGCATGTTCATCATCCATGTCGATATCTTGTTCGCGCACCGCCCGAACCAAAACATCTGTATAACTCTGCTTCAGATACCAACCAGCCGCCAACATCAGCACCCCGATGAGTGTGAGAACCATAAAGAGCTGTTCCAGACTGAGAAACTCGCGGGCATGGAGCAGCGTCACCCCTGAACCGACGAGACCTCCCAGAAGCATGAAGCCCCCCTCCATGATCATCCTGCTACCATCGCTGTTGCGGCTGGGTATTAGTTTGATCAACACCTGGTAAGTCGGCGCAATCACGCTGTCCAATAGGAGGTAATTAATCAAATTGAACGCGAATATGGCGGTGACGGTAGAAACAGGTAGAATGTCGGAGAAAGCACAGTACAAAGCGATGGAAATGGCGGCGTAGACCGAGCAGACCCACATGTAAATATTGCCGGTCCCTAGCCAGCGCAGGACCAGACGAAGCAAAAAGATCGAAAATACCAACATCGCCACACCTGTGGTTCCATAAAAAAGACCGAAGAACGAGGTGATCTCCGCTTCGGAGTTGTAGTGCTGGCGAACGACGACGTTGAGTCCATAATGAATCGCGGTATAAATGGCAAAAATGGCGATGGAAAGAATAAAGAGAAGCTTGAGATAGGTGGAATGACCGATGAAACGGAGGTTTTCTCCGATCGTAGCCGATGGTTCTTCATGGTCCTCGGCTTCGGTGATGAAATAGCGCCTCACAAGCGGCCTCAACAACAGAATGATTACAACCATGTTCAGCACAGCTAAACCGTAGAGAGCATATGAATCCAATCTCGGCCCCAACAAGCGCACGACGAATCCGCCGGTTATATCGCCGAGAATTGCGCTTGCAGCTAGCAGCGGAAAGAGGACCTTGGCCCTTGACGTATAACAAATCCCGCCGGCGACGATCCAGATATGAAACCCCACCATATTTCGGGCAAGCTCGGAAGACACGAAGAGAAACGGGTAGAAACCAGTGTTTTCCAGTTGCCAAATTTCGCGGCTCTGGAGATGAAGCAACAGGCTGTTGGCAAGCAGCACAACGGTGACAAATCCGAGCAATCCAAAAAGTAAATGCTGCCGCGCTACTTTCGCCGTTAACCACGAAAGAATCGCCATAAAGAGAGAAAACAAAACGGCGATCCAGCTGTACATTGCCGGGAGATGCTCGACACCCACTCGAAAGTTGAACACGGCGGCGGCGACGCTCTTGACAATGCCGTCGTTGACGGACACAAGGAGAAAAATTGAGGCGGCGTGAATAAGGCGAGGAACTTCATTTCGCCTGAGACTCAGCATTCGAAGTAGGCGATTCATAGCAACGGCTCGCTATCCATCATTCGCCATGTGCCTGACATCGACCATTTGGGACCCATAAGTCGTTGGTCGCTACGTCCGCGATCTCGCGTAGCCAAACGATGATCTCCGAGATGCGGCGGATCTGCTCTCCGATCGTTTGCCACCTTGCGATCAACTTCTCGTTTATATCTGGATTCAGAAGGCGCATAGTTTGGGCGTTGTTGGAGATGAAGTTGAGCACACTGGTTGATCTTGTGATTTATCGTGATCACCATCTGGCCGCTCTTTGAGCTGTTTACCCACAGCAACTTCTTTCCGAGGCGGGTCTGTTCCGAGATGTCCTCGCAAACAAGCATCGCCGCGACGACTTTAGATTTTCTGTCGATGCGCAAAATAACGAGGAAAAACAATACTACATCGCCGTCTTTGGTGTTGTGAGCCTCCCTATGTCCCCTCGTCCGTTGCTTCGCTCGAGCGGTTTTCGGCAAAAGCACTTTGCCTTCCGCATTCAGAAATGGTTGCGAAATGATGTCACCGACCCTCGCCTGGTCGACCGAATATGGTTTGCATATCAATACCCATCCGCCAGAATTGCCCGTTTCCAGTAACTGGTGAAGTGACTTCTAATCCACACCATCGACGTGCTGCAAATGGCGTTGAAGCCCCCCCATGTCCATCGAAGCGGCCATCTCTTCGCTTTACTAGCTTGCCTGAAGGTCCGTCGACGCTCCATATCACTGAGCTCGGTCTCTCTGCTGAGACGGGTGAGTTCCTTCTCGTAACGCGAGTGGATAAGATTTTCAGCGTGACGCTCGAGTTTGTCAGGCTCTACTACCGCAACTCGAGGACAGATCATGCCCGATTCTCTTAGAATGAAACCGTAAATCCAGTCCTCGGGCACATTTCCCTTGCTCTTGCTGGCAGCCTCAGAAATCGTCTCTACCTTCATAACCGCATAAGTGCGACAAATCAGAGGTCGCACCGGATAAATGGTGCATTGGTTTTGCAGACCCAAGAAAGGGCATTTGCGTGGACGCTCTTCAGTGAACGACAACAGTTTCTCGGCACGTTCCTGCGAGAAGTACTTCTTAACGTAAGCCGCGATATTGAGATATTCCGCAGCATAGAGGGGGAACATGGTTGCATACTCTTCGTCGTATTCCGCATCGGTGAGCACGCAGCATTCACCTGATTGCTCGCATCGAGTAGCTGGGACCTGATCGTACAACTCTTGCAATTCTCTTGAGAGTTCAGACATGGAAAAACCCACCGGAAAAACGCGTTGTAAAAAATGAATAATGCACATTGGCGTTAAGAGTCGCAAGGCTAGCTTGACACTTGAGAAGAAGCCCCTCTATATTCGCGCAAATAGGGTTATCCATGGCGGAAAAACGGAAATTTCTGGGGGTCATGTTTCAGTGTTGTCGCGTGTACGCAAGAGTGTATATCAACAAACAAAACACCTCTTACACCGGTGCGTGTCCACGATGTGGTAAGCGAGTTGAATTCAAAATCGGCCGCGGGGGCACCGAAAGCCGATTCTTCGACGCCTACTGAGTCTCGACATCGAGAGCACCCAAGACCTGCCGTGCTTGGATGCGGATGAGTTGCTCGCTTTCGGGCGCAAACATCTGCACTTCACCATAGACCTTGTAAGCCAGATCGATCTCGTAGCCACCGCGTTGATATTCATCGGTGGTCGGAAGATATCCCACGCAGCCGTTCGCTAAACCACAAACGATGGTAACACGGAACGGAGATTCGGCTTCGATTTCGCGTTGGTACCGGGCAAACAACTCCCCTTCGAAACCGAGAAGCACCAGCTCTCCTAGGCGAATTCCGTGGACATATAGATCGTGAAATCGCGCGTTGGCACCCTCTCGGCGCCAACGTCTGACCTCCCTAATCCACTCCAATTTGGCGGAAGAAACCAGATCCCTTCGCCGACCTTGCTTTTTACGTACGATGCACTTGTGGGCCCGATTCAACCAAGAGATTCCGAGAAGTATGTCACTGGTGAAGCGCCCATGTGGTGGCAACAGCGGAAGCTGTACCTTCTGCATGGCCATGCAGAGGGGAGAGACCCGTATCGGCTTCGCTTCAAGCAAACCCTGTCGCACCCCCTGTCCCAACTGCGCGCCTATCTCTTCAACGTCTTCGAACGTACCATTCGTGACGCGCGGATTTATATCGCCGCATGCACCGTTCACAAATATCGCCGGGCTTCCTGTATGGCGCTCGATACAGCTTACCGCCACTCCCGGAAAGTCAGCGCTGACCTCGCAGTTATCGACGCCCAAGACCACAGGATGACAAGGGTGGCTGAAAATCGAAGCTACGGTTTCATTCCCGGCGTGCAAACGAATCACGTGTAGATACGGCACCACGTCGCCATCTTCGTTGCTGTTTCGAAGCCTGCGGCGGTTGAGTCCCAGCTGAAATGGTACTTTCGCGTAGGACATTTCAACTACCTTCATTTCGACGGTAGCAGCCTGTATGCAGGCCAAGACGCGCTCTTCCATGGATGCCATGTAATCCCCATCCATCGATCCCATACCGCGATACGGATAGGTCAACGGTCCCGAATGCGTGTGGGTGCAACAGATGAGAACGGACGAGCCTGGAATATTGGTGGTTGCACTCAGCCGTTGACGCAGCTTGGCGATCGTCTCCCGGTGCAATGCCACCAGATCTAGAACCACCAACGCCGCCTGACTATTACCATCTCTCCATGCAACTACACGGACGCAAAGCTTATCGTTGATACCTCTGGCAACGGAAGGTCGCGACCAGTATCCGCCCATATCGACACCAAGGGGTGGCGTTATGTCGCCAACGGCAACTCCCGCCTGCAGTTTATTCACGACCAAGTGCTTCCTTCCAGTTCGGTGGCAGATACACCACAGGTGTACCCACCACCATAGCGTCGTACAACACCGTAAGGTCGGCAGCTCCTATCTCGATGCAGGGAGGTTTTGGTTTCCCCCATGCGGGGTCGGCAAAGAGCAGGAGGCCGTTGGCAAAGAACAGCGCACACCGAGGATTGGCCATAACAGCCAGATTGTCTTCCCAATCAAAGGGAAAAACGTCGATTGTCGCTGGCGCATATGTTGGACGATAACGTCGCAGATGGCGTTCCAGTGTCGTTGGGAATGTGCTTCGCTCACCGAAGGACGATGAAACGATCGGAACCGCTCGCAAAACCGCTTTGCGATGCATCAACATTACCTTGTTGATATGCCTGTCTATCAACAGGTACGAACGATCCGAATCGATTAGTTGGAGCCATTGTCGCAAGTTGCGATTGACATACTCGTAGTCGAAATCTTGAGTCCTGCCGTCTTGGGGATGCCACCAGAACATAAGCAGCAAGCAGAGCGCTGATCTCAATCTGTCCCTCCGGGCATGGTCAACAAGACCTTAAGAACTCCGGGATCTTGCGCAAAAGCGAACGCCTCCAACGCCTGTTGCAGCGGATACCTTGCCGCGATCAACGGTTCGACGTCGACAGTATTATGTGCCAAAAATCTGAGCGCCGGCTCGAAGGGGCCACAGCGGGACCCGACCAACGTGATCTCATCGACGACCAGCGCAGCGGCATCCACATTTAGACGCCCGGCGTAAGTGCTTTTCATAACCAGAGTGCCCCGAGGCCGTAGCGCTCGACGCGCGATGTCGAAACCCGCCGTGTTCCCAGTGCACTCGATGGCAACATCGAAGCCGCCTTCCTCGAGGCCGGTTACTGTTATCGACTGGAAACCAGCCGTCAACATCGATTGTTTTGCCGACTCCGAATGGACGAGTGCAACCAGATGGCAACCCGTAGCTTGTAGCACCCTGACCACGAGCTGACCTAGTTTGCCGATCCCCACCACTATCACGCGATCGCCAGATCCAATTTGGATTTGCTCCCTGATCTGCAGTGCAGCGGCCAATGGCTCGGTGAAGTTGGCAGCATCGGTGGACAGATCCTTGGGAACGGTGTGCAGGCTGGAAACAGGCAGGGTTACATACTCGGCGAATACCCCATGTCGACCGACAATACCAAGTACGCTACGCGAGGGACAATGGTTACCACATCCTGAGCGGCAGGTACCACAGGATCCGCAAGGCAGATTGATTTCACCAACTACCCGACGGCCAACCAACCGATCTGGGCCCTGTTCTACCACGCCGACAAACTCGTGACCTAGGATGCCGGTGAATGGGTAGTAACCTCGCGAGAGCTCCACATCAGTGTTGCAGATGCCGGCGCGTATAACACGGACGAGCGCTTCGCCGTCTACGACAACGGGTTTGGGTAGATCTTGGCGCAGTGAAACGGTTTGACGTTCAAGCCAAAGACCCATCATCGGATGCTCTCGGCGATCTGCGACGGACAAACTCGTTGGTTCAATTAGCCTCAGTAAATGAACACCGGACAACCCGTCTCAACGTGGTCATAGAAATATTTCAGGTCGGTCTCGCCGATGCGCACGCAACCATGAGTGATGTCCTTGCCTAAGTTTATCTCGTAGATAGTTCCGTGAATCATGTAACCCTTGGCGAAGTACAAAGCGTAAGATCCTAAGGCGCCGAACTCGAACCTACGTTTGTCTTCTGCAAAGATGGGAATCTCTTCCCCTGCTTCCAAGAACGCCCATTCGGGCTTGATCCAGATTGGATTTTTCACCTTACGCAACACGCTGAATGCCCCCTTAGGCGTCTCGAAGTGCCAATCGTGCTTCCAGCTTTTCGGACCTTCCAGTTTTCGCCCGCTGCCGGTGGCGCAGACGGCACTGCGCAAAATCTGACCCTCGTCTTTCAACAGGAGTACATTCTCGTGAGTGTTTATGACAATGTACGGGGTAGTAGGAGTTAGCTCATCGAGCCGGTGAAGGAGCTCGTAGTACTCATTCCGCAGCTGCTGCTCCATAAGGACCGACTGCTGACTTGCTCGAACAACCGAAAAGCCAATGAGCAACAACGCTAGTGATATTTTCGTGGTGTTGTGAAACATACTCGACACAAAAAAAGCCGGGCGCATTTATCTATCGCCCGGCCGGTTTTCTTAACGAGGTGGATTACGTTAAATCCGCTCGTACCATGCTTTCATCTTTTCTACCATTTCCGCGTGTTTCTGTGTCGCCGCCTCGACACCACTGGAAACGTTCTCAGCGGCAATCTTTGCACTCGAAGCTTTGCTGCTCGCTGTAGCGAAGTCCTCGCGCGATGCAGCGGCGCGTGCGGCGCCCAAATCGGCCTCTGCTGCGCCGAGTTCGATCCGCAGCTGCTCTATGTCACCCTC
>CAYNZV010000154.1:0-6984 GCA_964401715.1 uncultured Gemmatimonadaceae bacterium
TGGTCAACATACGGTGTAAGCAGCGCGTTGAACACGGCGAGATAGGCAATGTAGAACCCCGCCGAAGTGAGCTTGAGTGCGATCAGCGAATCAGGGAAGAGCCAGGCGATGGGGCTGATCAGCAGCGGATAGCCGCTGGGCTGGGTCGTCGGGGTAACCGTGTGTTCATCCGGACCCAGGTGCAGGACGGGACCTCGCCCTTCGGCGATCGACCGCGCCAACTCGGCATACACAGCGTCGTCGGCCATCGAACCGACGGGAAACTCGTCGAATCGGGCCCATATCATCAGCAAGGCCAGAAGGGCGGTGGCTAGGGGTAAGTTGCGGTTGGCGATCATGACGGAAATAAGCATCGTGGCGGAATGTTCCGCTATCGGGGTCGTCTCTACATGGATAGTTTGAGGACCTACTGATACCGTCGCGCTCGGAACCCGACTATTTTTAGACTCAAGTCAAGATACTTGAACCCAGAATCTCACCCTGTGCCTAAGGATGTGCCCGGTTCAGGCCGGATATCGATTAGAACAGGGCCCTTATGGTTGATTTTCTTCCGGCAAAAAGTCCACTCACCACCCAATACTTTCTAATTTGTCGCGAGAACTAAAATCGGTTCCTGAATGCCAGTGTTTTCGGCGAGGTGTCTTATCCGCGCAAGGAAGGTTGGCGAGAGTCGGTTGCCTGCGCTGACCACGATTACATTATCTACCGTCTTTACATCCGAGAGCAGTTTGTGACCTAATCTCAGTTCGTCGGCCGAGACCTCTATATGGTCCCCCGCTTCGGTCTCGATTCCATACGGTAGTGGACAAATGGGCAAAATAAGCTCCAAGAGTTCTGTATCGTAGACCCCTGGCACGGCACGCATGCGTGTTTGGACCCGATACCGATTCTTGCATTCTCTATCGTATTTTCTGAAATCGTGAAGGATCTTCAATACACGGGCACCGAGTGGAATATCCTTTCCCGCCACGGAGTCGGGGGGGAAACCTTTACCATCGAATCGCTTGTCCTGGTAGTATATTATCTTGCTCACCGTCCCGAGATAGGGAATCCGACCGACAAGTTCGGAGCCAGTCTCGATTATTTTGCTTAACGACACGCTTTCTTCATAATCTTCGTCGTTGCCCGACAATCGGTCGTCTGTCAAATTCCGGGGCAGAGAAATTGCCCCGACCTGGCTCAAGAGCGCGGCGACTTCGATCTCCCAGCGCCCTTGCAGGACATCGATGCTTTGTGCGAGTTCGCGGACTGTATCCCGTAACCAGAGTCCTCTACTATGTCCTTCTGGATTGATGGAAGCCATCAGGTCGTAGAGCAGATTTACCGTACCGGTGAGCGTCTCTCGCAGCAGCCTGGATTCAGCTTCAATGAGCCGAACCTGCCTCAAAGCAGCTTCAATGGTGTCGTTGAGCGTTTTGGTGGTAGTCGGTTTTGCAAGAAAGCGAAACACTTCACCGGTGTTTATCGCATCGATTGCGGTCTGGATGTCGGCCGTGCCGGTCAGCATAACGCGGATAATATTGGTATATTTTTCCTTTACCTCCTGCAGTAATTGTATGCCATCCATACCGGGCATGCGCATATCTGAGATCACAACTGCACAGGACGTTTCACCGAGTATCTCAAGTGCCGCTTGACCACTGGTCGCGAATTTCATCGACCAGATTTTACGTTGGCGAAATAGGCTGTTTTCGATGGCCTTGAGAATGAGCGGCTCGTCGTCAACGAAGAGTATGGTGGGCTTCTTTTCGCTCATTGAGAAGCTCTTTCTATCCGGGGTGGATTGGCAAGCGCACGGTGAAAGTGGTGCCTTGTTGCGGAATGGACTCAAACGAGAGCTCGCCGCCGTGTTTATTAACAATCACGTCGTAGGCGATTGCCAGGCCTTGTCCGGTTCCTTTTCCCGGTGCTTTGGTCGTGAAAAAATAATCGAAGATCTTCGACGCGATATCCGGCGGAACACCGCCGCCGGTATCGGAGATCTGGACTTCCACACAATCATCGATCTTTCGGGACGCGAGCCGAATTTCACCCCTGGCATGGCCCTTTGGTTCGCATCGCTCAATCTCTTCCTCGACCGCATCGGCCGCATTGACAATCAGATTAATAAAGGCCTGGCTGAGCTCGCCGACAAACACCGGTACCAGGGGACAGGACTCGTCGTAGTCTTCAAGGAGTTCGGCGTGGTATTTCCACGAATTGCGCGAGACGATAGCCGCGTTGTGCAAAATGTTGGTTATGTTGCTGCCGACTTTCTCGCCAGTACCCGGATGCGCTGCTTCGCGCAGGGCCTGAACGATCTCGGAAACGCGTTCGGTACCTACTACCGCATCCTCGATAGCCTGAGGCAGTCTTTCGTGCACAAATTCGAGATCTGTATCGCTTGCCAGGTTGAGCAGGTTGCGCAGATTTGGGGGCATGCCCTCCCCTCCTTGTACCGAGTCCGCTAATTGAATCAGCCCCACCAATAATGCTTCCAGTTCGCTCAATCCCTGGCCGACGAACGAAAGATTGCTGGCCACGTACTGCAACGGCGTATTGATCTCGTGGGCTACGCCGCTGGCCAGCTGGCCGATGGCCTCCATCTTTTGACCCTGACTAAGGCGCCGCTGGTCATTGATCCGCGACGTGATATCTCGAACCAGACCGATCACCTGCCGAGCCTCGGCGTGGTCGAAGACGCCGACGGCTAGGTCCATGGGAAAAATTTCGCCGCCCTTGCGCTGGCCGAATACTTCGGCCATCTGCTGGCCGTTATCGCGATGGTTCTCGCCCTCGGCCAGAGCGATGCGGAACAGTAGATGTTCGGACTTATTCTCGTCAGGTGGCACGAGCAAATTCACCGACTGACCGGAGACCTCAGTAGCGGTGTAGCCAAATATTTTCTCAGCAGCGGGGTTGAACGATACGATGCGCAATTGATCATCTACGGTCACCAAGCCGTCGACTAGGTAGCTGACGATCGAGCGCAAATAGTCTTCCCTCTCGCGGAGTTGCTGCTCGGCGTGGAAACGCTCGGCTGCCAAAGCCAAAGCCTCAGTTACAGCAACAACCGTATCGCTTTCTTTGAGCGTGTCCGTTTTCTTTTCGAGGCCCGTTATATCTTCGTCCTCGACAGACTCTCGTCCATCGGGGAAAGCGATTTGTACTGCGACGCTGAATTGGCGCCGCTCGACGCGGTGACTGAACTGTAGTGGCGTGTCACTGAAAAGAGGCGACGAGTTCTCATAGTCGCCCAATTGCACTCTAACCCGAACCTCGTGGGGTTTGGGAAATCCGTGGGGCAGAATCTCCAATGCCCGATCGACCATTTCGCGGGGGGACAGATCGGGCGCATCAAGCAAGCTGGATATTCGATAGAGGCAGGCCTGCTCGGCCATGCGTTTGTTTAAAGCGGTATTGGATATGGACAATTCCCTTGTGCGCTCTTCAACACGGACTCCGAGCTCTCGAGCCGATTTTCGCGAGTGTAGAATAAAGCCCACGACGGCGCAGATGCCGAACAAGAGCCCGACATTTTGCGCGATCAACCAGATCGGCCAGACGATTTTGATGGGAACAGAATCGGGTTCGCCATAAACCAGATCTCGATCGATAGCGCGGACTTCAAACTTGTATTCGCCGGGTTCAAGGTGTTTTTCGCCATCGCGTGGAAATGCAACGCGTGCATCTCGCGTCACGGTCCAATCGTCGCTATAACCGAGCAATCGATACTGGAAGGCCAATGCATTCGGGCGCGTTTTGAGACTTGTTCCGCGATACTCGAAATTGAGAGACGGTAGTCGGAAGCTCCAGCCATGCTGTTCAAACGCCCGTAACTCAAGAACAGAGGTATCCAAATCGTAGCGTCGCTCACCGAAAACTTCCTGGATCTCAATGCGCGGCTTTTCTCCATCGCGCGAAAATATCAAGAGTCCCTTAGGGGCAAGGACCGCCAGCTGGTCGCCTATCGGCGCGAGATCAAAAACGGGCGGAATCAGACCATCGCGGTAGCCGATGGTCTGGGACAGGGTGGTGTCATAAAGGGTGATGCCGAGCCTACCGCCGACCAATAGTCTACCACGATCATCCTGCGTAAACGCGTTCGGCGCGTTAACATCCATTCGAATGATCGAAGCCTCTAGATCCGTTTGAACCACAGGATCGAAAAAGTTTGTCTCGTCGAACACACTGGGTTCGAGAACGAACATCCCATTGTCGAATCCGAACCAGGTACGCCCGTTCTGGTCTACATGGATGACGGTGCAGTAACCTACAGAAACGAGCCGCTGAAACTCCCCAGGAGCATTCAATTTCCATTGGCGGATATTGCCACGGCTATAAAGGCATATCCCCCCCTTGGTGGAAATCCAGACCCAACCTCTTGGATCACTACCGATAGATCGAATATAACTGGAATTTAGCCCTTCGCTTACAGTGAAACGATCGAGAATACCGCCACGCATGCGCCACAACGCGCTTTGGGTTCCAATCCATAACGTGCCCTCCGCATCTTCGTGCAAAGCTGTTACTCGTGACTCGCTTTTCCCGAGCTGCAGAGAATCGAGTTGACCGCCACGGTATGAAAACAACCATTCGTCCGGTGTTTTTGCACTTACACCTATCCACAGAGTCCCGTTACTATCTTCGAGGAGATTCTTGACAATCTGAGTGCTGTCTAGGTAGACCTCTTCGTTGAAATGCAGGTTGCTATCTACACTCGCGACCTTATTATCTGCTGCGATCCAAACCCCACCATCGCTACGCGGGATCAGGATATCTGCCAAGGGCTCTAGTCCTGACACGGTTTCTCTAGAGCCTGCAGAATACCACGACTTAGAACCGTTCTGAGTCTTTAACCAGCCCCGTCGGTATGGAACGATCGTCTCTGAATGCCAGCGCCACAATCCTTGCTCGGTTCCTGCCCAAAGGTACCCATGCCTACCCTTCAGTAGCCGCCTGACGTACCGGTTGGACCCACCCCGGACCACATCGACACCTCCTTCGCTGTTGATCCGGTAGATCTCGTCGGCGTGGACAACCCATATGAGTCCTGCGTGATCAATGATCATGGAACCCGTAGCAGCGGTCGGAATCATCCCTGTAAAGTTCGTTTTTTCGAACCGACCATTTTTTTCGGCATAAAGTCCTTTTGAAGTGCTCGCTAGCACTTGACCATCCTCGGTCTCGACGAGCCCCACAACAGAAGTTTGATTCAGTCCGTCGCCCGCGGACTGGACATCTGAGCCATCGTAATAGGCTAGTCCAAGGAATGATCCGATCCAGACCCGGCCTCGACGATCTTCCATTAGGGTGAGCACCTCACCGGAAGTTAGTCCGTCCTCGGATTTCAGGTCGATGAATCGACGTCCGTCGTACAGGCTGATGCCCTGAGTCGTGCCGATCCAGATCGTGCTGTCGCGCGCGACCATAAGAGCACTGACGTGGTCATCGACAAGACCGTCTCGTGTGGTGAAAGCCACGAAGTCCGAGCCATCAAAATAAAGAAGGCCCTGAAGCGTGCCGATCCATACCCGGCCCGCAAAATCCGTGGCAAGAGAATAGACCTGATCGTTCGGTAGCCCGTGTTCGGTTGTGAATTGGACAAAGTTCTGTCCATCGAAATAACAGAGTCCACCGACTCTGCTGCCCAGCCATAGACGACCATGATGATCCTCGGCCATCGCATCTACCCGGGGAAAAGGGAGCCCGTCTTCGGGACCGAATGACACCCAATCTGGCGTCAAATCACCGCCTCCAGCAGGGATGACTTCGCCCGCTTCAACTCCGAGCGGATGCCCTTTGGCTTCTCTCAGGACGAAGATGTGTTCAGTGCTGAGTCCATCAACCACATCCATAGTAGTTTCGCTGGAATCAACAACACTCGATTCGTCAATAGAATAGCGGCCTAGGGGAAGTTGGATCTGCCAATGCCCTGCATCGTCACTGTGAGTGTCGACCCAAAAAGAGGGCTTTCTGTGGGCATGCAGCCGGATTCGACGGCCCGCGGCGGGTTGACCATCGATGGGCCAGGTCAGACGGCCTCTGGCCAGCCCGACCGCGTAACTACGGCTGAGCAAAAGATCTCCTAGACGTTCGGAACGCTGGAACTTACGGATACCCGGACCCCAGGATAACCAGCTATAAGAGCCATCTGCATCGTAATCGGAGACGCTTATATCGAATCCGAGCGCAACATTCGACTGACTTATGAATTCTGCACCGAAAACCTTCGCCAAGTCGATGCGCCATTCATAGCTCGTACTGCTATCGGTCAAAGCAACCGCGTAATCCACGTCTGTCCCACTACCTAGAGCAAGTTCGTCCCCGTAGATTGAGTACTGACGTACCACCGTTGCAGTAGTATCGTGTAATGCCAGATACAACTCGCAACCATCCTGGTTATTCCATGTGGATTGTGCGGTAGTATCAATCCAGACGGATTGATCGGAGGTCTTTATTGCAACATACAGGGCGTGACGCTCGGCATCATAAGCGGTCTGCATCGTTGCCGAGAAGTCCGCGGCGTCAACCGGAAACTCACCGTATTCTACGTGTTGCACTCTTTGCGGAGTGTGGACAAGTGGTCCAGATCGGGGTGTGGGAAGATGTGAATCACCTAGTCCAAATGCTTCGACAGGTGCCGACGAGGCGTTCGGCGACCAATCGCTGAGATCACCATCGATGACGATGCTACCAGCCGGGGCTGTCACTGCGACCGCCCCATTATGAGCTTCAACCGAAGCGAAAGAACCGACGACGACAGAGATTGCTAGTAAGCCATGCGGTGCAAACATTAGCGGGTGCGCTATCTGGAAAAAAAGTTCGACAACCGTAGTCTGGGAAGCGTCTTATTCAGGACGGCTGTGTAGCCGATCGATTGGGAAACGACACTGGCGAAGAGGGGGAATTGGCCCATGTCGACGACGGCATGATGTTCGTGGAAATAGCTGGATAGCATGTGGAATTTCAATTTGGCTTCCTTTGGCGTTGGGTTTTTCTCTA
>CAYNZV010000155.1:0-6954 GCA_964401715.1 uncultured Gemmatimonadaceae bacterium
GGGGCGAGAGGTGACAGAGCTCGAACTCGGTCAGGAGCTGGTGTTCGATGGGGTTTACTTCGACGTGCTGGGTATCAAGAACCCGGAGATTACCGATAACGCGATTAATAACTCGAGTGTGGTTATGCGGGTGCACGACGAGAACCGGTCCATTCTTTTCCCCGGCGATTTGGGTGTGGAAGCCGGACGTAAGCTCTTGGCGGGGCCGTACGCGAGTCGACTCGAATCCGATATTATCCAGATGGCACATCACGGTCAGCACGGCGCGGAGAGGAAGTTCTACGAGGTTGTCGGCGCTCGATGCTGTATCTGGCCAACGCCGCTGTGGCTATGGGACAACAATAGTGGTGAGGGGAAGGGCTCTGGTCCATGGCAGACGCTTGAGGTGCGTTCCTGGATGGAGGAGCTGGGGGTTGAGCAGCATTACTATCTATTCAATGGACTGCAAGAGATCCGTCAGGAGGCCATTTCGAAATCGTCGGTATACGACAATGATAACCGACGCGAATGAACATCGATAAGGTAAAAGCGGAGTTCTCTGACCAGGGGTATTCGATCGTCGACGACGTATTTCCCTCCGACCTGGTCGACCGGCTTGAAGCCGCCTCCCGGAACGTCTGGCACAAAGTCCGCTGCGGCGAAGTTGACGTGGCCAACAACGGCCCCGATAGTGGAGCCATATTTGGTTTGCTGGCGCCGGAGTTCGGCGAGCAGGTATTTGGCGAGCATTTTTTGGCTCCGACTCTGACCCCCTACGTCGAAGCCTTTCTCGGCACAGAGCTGCGTCTGGGGTACGTTCACCTGCGGAACGCGGCGGGCAGCTACGATACCGGCTGGCACCGCGACGTGGGTGACAGCAGCCGCGACCTGACGTATGAAGAAGAGATGAATCTGCTAAACGGGCCGATGACGGCGTTGCGCTGGCAGCTGGCCCTAATCGACGATCCCTGCTTATGGCTCGTTCCGCACAGTCAGCGGCGCTACCGCACAGACGAGGAACGGGAAGCCCTGGTTGTTGATAGGCATATGGATATCGTCGGGATGGAGAATCTGATCCTCAAGAGGGGGCAGGTGTTGTTTTGGGACGGGAATACCATTCATCGGGGCATTCTGCCGCCGGGATTAAAAGAGCGGCTGGTCCTGGCAGGTGGCCTGTGCAAATACCAGCGGGATGAGCCGTTGATAGATCTGGACGAGAGGTTCCGCTGGCGCATGGCCGACAACATCGGACTTGCCTTGCCTGACAAGGTGCGGCTCTGGTGGGAGCGTTGGCGGTCACTGCAGAAGGTTTAGGGGCCATCTGAGGATCTCGCATTCGAGGTCTTTGAGTGTCGAAAAATTGAATTCGTCCAAGTGTAGTTAGCGGTTTGTTTCATCACGCATACGTCATAATATTCAACTGTTGCTCGGCCACATTGGTCTGCACGTTCGGCTTCACTAGCTTTCTGCACCCGGGCTATCGTTTTGCAGGCTTACAGGAAGTGTCGTGTGCAGGGCAAAACGCGCAGCATCAAATTGGAATCAACGTCAAGTGTGGCTTGCACGATCCAGCCAATAATTCTTGCGCTAAGGTATGGAAACCACGCAGGTATAAGTAAGGTCCAATAAAGTTCTTAATAACGGGGTGTAAAAAGTAAAAGTCCTACGGCAATTACAGAGCCCGCTACCGCTACAACCGGCAGCACGCGTTCAATCCTTGTCCATCCTTTGGCAAAATTCATCGGCATTACTTATTCATATTTATTAAACCGGAGCGGTACCCGGTATTTCACCAATATCGATCACCACTACCGAGATGAATTGCGTCTCCTACAACACAAGCGATCTCAGACGATGGCCGCTGGCAAAGTAGATCCTGCCATCGAGGATCGGACCGGCGACCGCGAGTCCACCGGGCTCGTGGAATAACACCTCTGCGTCTCGAGAATGCGGATCGAGGCGGTAGATGCAGTCTGAGGTGAAGCCGTAGAGGTACTCGTCGGGTCCGAACTGCAGACCGAGATCGAGCGGTCGCCCCGACGGCAACGGCAGGCGATCGATGAAAGCGCGCGAGTTGGGGTCAAAAACAAAGATCTCAGGGTCCGCGTCACCGCCAACAACGGTCCCGCAGAGTTTACCGTCAGCAGATATCGCTAGGGCGCTGAAAGTAGAGATCGGTCGATCAAGCGTTCCTTCCCAAACCGTCTGTTCGGCTGCGTAGTTCCACAACAACAGCGCGGCTTGTTCGACCTTGGGCTGCGTGCCGCTTCCGCCCGTGATGGTGGTGCCGATGGCGATGAGTTGCTGCTCAGCAAGGTGGGCCAGTGTGTAACAGCTGCCATCGCCAAATAGGTGCGGATAGGCCTTCTTTTTGCCTGTCGCCGGATCGTACCAAGCCAGCGGGCCGCCCCAGCGACCGTAGTCGGGTAACGAGGCAGTCCAGACGCGACCGAGGGGGCCGGGCAGTGTTGCGCGTGGCCGGTAAGAGAGGTCGGCCACGGGGCCGATATCGCGCGGGTTGGCGTCTTCGTCTTCTCCGAAGTGGTATGGTTTCGCTGGGTCGTAGATCGAAATTCGCGCCGAGGGGTACGAGGAGATGTAGATAATGCCGTCGAGATTGGCCATGGAATAGGCTTCACCCGTCGCGACGGAGCAGATGCCGAGGTCCACGAGATCACACGCACCATGAGATTGGGGCCGGTACCGGAAAAGTCGCTCCGGCAGAATGCTGGACCCGTACACACAGCCGTCAGGGCCGGCGTGCAGATAGAAGATGTCGGTACCGCTGGCCTCGTATTTGAGATCGAAAGTCTCGACTTTGCCATCGGAATGTTCGATCTCCACCACGCGGTGTTCGTGCTCGTCGGCGAAGCGAAAAGTGCGGCCGTCTGGTAGCGCATTTTCGGATCTCTCCGGTTCGATCGCTTCAGCCACTGCTATCGCCTCCATGCCGTCTATGCGGAAATCTCCCTCACTGGAAGTGATGTAGAGGTGGCGATCAGTTCCCCGATGCATGCTGAGCGAGCCTTCTCCCTTTTCGACCACAGGACCAACAACCTGCTTTTCGCGGGTGTGAGGATCGAGGACCACTACGTGTGGCTGCGTCTGCAGGATGTAGTTGGCGATGGTGCCGTCGACGTTGACGAGTGGGTAGTTGTACATCTCGACGTCATTCATGCGGCCGTATCGGGTGTATTTTCCGTTGGAAGGGTCGTAACTGGTCAGATCGGCGGTACCATAACTACCGATCCATAGCAGACCGGCTTCATCTTCGTCGATACGACACGGGAAAATCGCCGCTTCGCCGTTGATCGAGCCTAGATCAAGTAGGTCGTCGGATTCGGGGTCAAAACAAAAGAGGTGGCCCGAGTGCGCGGCACCGATGTAGAGTTTTCCGGTGCGGCTCATAAAAACCGCCGTAGTGTAGTTCGATTTGGGGCGGGTCGCTGTGAACTGACGAGTGGCCCCTGTATCGGGATCGATCTGCACGATAAAAAAGTTGTCGGCTTGTTGCGACATGGTCGCATAGAGACAGGGTGATCCCTCTATATTGTGGCCGGCGTAGAGAGCGGCGCGGTTAACAGTGCGCACGGGCACGCCGATTTCGGAAACCTTTGATTCAGTCATGTCAGTCCTAGTAAACGTTCCGCATTGCGGGCGAAAATCTGCTGCTTGATGGAGTCTGCTACATCGAGCTCAAGGACGCGTCCGGCGTTGACATAGTAGTCGGCGCCAGGCAAATCGGTCCCGAACAAAACGCGATCGACTCCGAGTAGTTCAATGCCCATTTCATACGCTCCCTTTTCATTGATGCTCCCAGCATAGTCCACGGCGACATTGGGGCAATCGGCAATTGCTCGCAAGCCGTGCTCGAATTGGGCGCCCATGTGTGCCATGATGAACTGACCATCGGGGTAGCGGTAAGCGAGTTCGGCGATTTCCATCGGCGGCGCTTCGTTGGGAGGTGCCTCGCCGTGAGGGCGGTAGTATGAGTGATAGAGAATTGTCCAGCCTCGGGCCAATGCTGCCTCGGTCACGGTCCAGGTTCGTTCGTTCGTGGCGTGCTGGCTGACCCAGAATTTGAGGGCACAGAATCCCTGCCCGCTCCAGTGATCGATTTGCGCCAGTGCGTGATTTGTGTGGGTGGCATTGACGTAACAGAATGGCAGAATGCGCTCGCCGATCTCGTCGCGTACACGCGCGGTTGCTTCGTTGGCGGCGGCGACCTCGTCGGGCTCGGGGTCGTAACCGCCGGTGAGGTTGCTGAGGAGGGCAATCGCCTTGATGTCGAAGCGGTCGAGACAGCGCGCGAAATATTCGGTGTCGGCGAAAAGGCTCCAGTTGTGGGCGTGTGCGTCGATGACTCTGAAGCGCTGCAGCTCGTCGAGTAGGCTCACGGGTCACCCCACGGGAAGATTTCCGCGGCGTTGTCGCCGAGAATACCCCGGCGCTGTTGCTCGCTGAGCTCAGCGCCTTCGAGGCCGAGGCGGCTGCCTTTCCAGTAGTAGAAAGGAGCCCCGGTGCCGAACAGGGTGCGCTCCGGAGGAAACCAGTTGGACAACTCGTCGAGCGAGGCGACACTGGGCTTGCTGCATCCGATGTCAAGATAGACGTGCGGGAGCGCGGACCAGTCGACTTCGAGGGCCGTCAATTCGGTGAAGTAGAACATCGACAGAATCACAGTAGCGTCACTGGCCGTGCGTAGAAAGTTACAAATTTCGGCGGGCGCCGGGACGCGTTGATTGATGTATCGCGGAGCCATGCGATCGTCGAAAACCCTCGCCATCAAGTTTAACGGCAATCCGTGCTCACCTGCGCTCTGCACGATCGCGCGAATTCGCGATGTGCTGAGGTCGTAGTGGTGTAATGCCGGGATGAGGCGCAAGCCGACGATCTGACGCTCCTGAACGGCGCGAGCCACCTGTTCGCTAGCCTGCGGAAAATTGGGGTTGATGACAGCGTAGAAGTGGAGCCAGTCAGCTAAGCTCTTGTACTGCTCCATGTCTTGCTCGAGACCAGCGATGGGGTCGTAGTACAAGAGCGAGCGGAATCCCGTGGCTACGGCGCGGTCGAGACTCGCGTTCTCGTGCAGTGCCGCCACGTCGGCTACGGAGGACGGGACTTTGCGAAACGGGCAGGGGCCGATCAGTAGACCGGTGTCTATGATGCTCATATAAAAATGATGTTGTCAGCATAACTACACTCGGTTGTGCAAGGTAGTTATGCGTCCACTTTCAGAGAGACGCGCTTATTCCTACGGGTTATTGCCGTAGCCGTAGGTACTAGAGATATCTACAGAATTTTTAAAAAACTAATTTTTAAAAAACTATAGATAATCTATAGATCAGCCGCTACCTCTTACCAGAGCGAATTCGAATGATTAGGCCGGTAATAATACCCAAAGCATAGTTAGGAGATATCCAATTAGAAGAAGAAAGAAGGGTTCTATAAGACTACCATCGGGTGTAACATGAGAACCAGTAATTCTGAATACGGAGTGACAAGCCAATCCAAGAAGGGAGAGAAAAAGAGGCCCTAGATATTTTCCCATTCCTTTTCCCCTCATCCGAATATTGCTTCCATAGTTTCTGCCATTGGATTATTGCAACTCCTCTACTGATACGGTCTTCACATTGAGATTGTTCTGAAGTAATCGAAATTCATCAATAGATAGGCCCCTCCCTTCAACGGATTTTTTGTTGGTTATATATCTAAATTTCGTTTTTGCCGGGTTTCGCGGTAGCCGCTCGTCAACAACCATCGTTTCTAAGATCGGTCTGTGGAGATCTTGGCACTTAGGAGAATCGCGCGGAAGTCGTCGTAGGTGTAGCCGGCTCCGAGGACGTAACAGTCGTCGCAGTGGCTGTACTTGCGTGAGCCGCTTTTCACCGGAACCCTCAGCACGCCGTTTTCCGCGCGCAGCGGCGAATCGTTGGACGGCCAGATGGCTTGCCGTGTCTCCCACACCTCCAGCGCACCCGCATCGAGGGGTAAGTGGGTGAAAAGTCGCTCGTCAGCTAGGCGTTCGGCAGCGCGCTGGACAAAGGCCATTGGTAGTCCGTGCCACTTCTCCCACAGAAAAAGGCAGATGTCGCCGTCCAGGTCGATTCGCTCGGTGAAGCGGGCGTCGAACAGCGTCCGGTACCCACTCACCGACAGGTCGTAGACGTTGCGGATCGGGTTGCGCCAGCCGAGGTAACCGGGAATCATCAGCTTCCAGGTCATAGCACACTGCTCGAACCCCTCACCGAAGGCTTCGGCCGTCACGGATTCGGGGTCGATGATCAGTCCACGGGATTCGAAGGCGTCGGTGATCTCCTGAGCGTATAGTCGGTTTCCCTGGACTACCTTCAGCGCCTGTGGACTCCAGTTATAGCCGATCACCTCGCAGGCATTGCGAATCTCCTGCTCGACCTCAGGGCGTAGCGATTCGGGCACAACGTCCCAGAATTCCTGCCGGCCTGCCATCTCTTTGTCGTCGAGAAAGTGGCGGATCGGTTCGGACATTTCGGCCAAATGAGCCGGTGGTGCGCAGACCGGGCTTTTGAGGACGATGCAGCGGGGGCCCAGGACGCGCTCGGCTGCGTTGATGAGATCGGACATCGGCTGGCTGTCGCCGATCGGGTAGATGACCATGGCTTCGCCGGGCCCCATCGATTCGATCAGCTCCTTCTGACGATGGTTCACCTCCCGCTCAAGGTTTCGCGCCGCGTACCATTCCGAAGAGAGCACGCCGTAGGTTTTTAAATAGTCTGGATCTGGCGCATCCGACATCGCCCAGCAGCATGGATGGATGAGAAAGTAGATCCTGTGTATGTGTAGGGTCTGATCAGTCATTTGCTGCTCGGCTCGTCCCCTACGGCGGCTGCGCCAGGATCTGGCACGGCCTGGCCGTTGGCATTATCCGGAAAATGGCTTGGTTTAAATTTCACGTGGCCATGGCAAGATTATTTGGCTCGCGCTGGCTGGTAAAGC
>CAYNZV010000156.1:0-6954 GCA_964401715.1 uncultured Gemmatimonadaceae bacterium
ATAAGGGTAGGGCCGTTAATGGCTCTACCCTTTTTCTGTACGTCCAAACAATCGATGAGGAATGGCAGTTTGCCTCTTGCTCATATATTCGAAGAGCGGGATCACTGTGATGAATGCGGACACAAGGGACCGGCTGTAAATGGTGCGGACAGCAGATGGGTGGGGCATCCCGATATCCAGCGGATATTGGGATGTGTTGGATAAGATCCCGGCAGCTAAGATTGAGAAAAATGGGATAGCAGGGGGGCGCTCAACGGGACGGGCGATTGATCTGGCCGTGGTGAGGCTGGCGCCGTGGATCTGGTCGTATCAAAAATGGGGATCCGGTCGTCCTGTCAATCCGGTACGGCGAAGTGCTGTGGCGAGACAAAGACGCGCGTGGCCTTGAGCCAACGCAGCCCTGTAAACGCATCGCGTCGGTGCAGAAGCTGGGCGTTGTCGTAGATGATTAGATCGCCCATACGCCAGTTGTGTCGGTACTTATGCTCGTGCTTTAACACGCTGCCGAGCAATTCTTCCAACAGTGCATGACCCTCTGCAGCGGAGAGCCCTTCCACTTTCTTGGTCAACGGCGAGACATACAGGGTCCGACGGTCCCTAATCGGATGCTCTAACACCAGTGGATGCGAAACCTCCACGGACTCGACCACGTGCATAGGGCCGGGCGAATAGGTGCCGCGCAATCCCGCGATCCGAGCCTTCATCGCTGCCGGGAGGGTCTCGTAACCCAACCGCGTGCTAGCGAAACTGGTCGCTCCCCCCTCCGGAGAGGGCTGGACGCAGAAGAGCGTGGATAAGGTCGCCGGGCGGACGCGGAATGCCTGGTCCGAGTGCCAGGGCGTTTCGGCGCCGGGATTGGCACCACCGATCGGGCGTCCGCTCTCGTCCTGCAGGTTGGAGATATAGTTGATTTCCTTGAAACCAGGTGCATGCTGCGCTTTGGCAGCTGGCTCTTCCACCGGCCCGAGAGCCTGACTCAGCCGCAATAGATCTTCGTCGTGCAGACTTTGCCGGCGAAAGAGCAGAAGGGCAGATTCATCAAGCTGGTCCAGAATGGCAGCGCTCAGATTTTCGTCGGTGTTGATGAGGTCTAAATCGCGCACTTCCGCCCCGAAACATGCGGTCAATGGTCTAATCTTTAGTGGCAACATGGTGTATTTAGAGCCCTTGCGGATCAATTGCTACCAATTTCAGAAACCTATTGTTAATTTTGGGCAATGCCTGTTGCGGACGAGTTTTCCCTATGCTCTGTTCTAATCCTTTGGCGACTCCATCTAGGAAACCACCATCGCTACCAGAAGAGCCCGATTTCTGCGTCTTTTGTGTGCCGAGATCGTACACATAAGTGGTGTACAGTTCCATTTCCGACTCAATGCTATAATCAAAACTCAACACTACATCTGTTTCATCAAAAGGAACGATATTTCGGCCTCGTTCACGCAGTAGGTGCTCAAGCTTTCGACCGAATTCTAACTTCATTTATATAGGATAGCAAATGCTTGGGCGAAAACTGTGACGAGGGTAACCTTGCCGATAGCGGCTATAGCGATGGCGTATATATTGGGCCAGGCCGATGTGGATGCGGCGTGAACGGTACCGGATTTATTCTTGCCGCCCATCTATCGATTTTTTATAGTTTTCGCTATTCACGTGATGTAATTACAGGGTGTGTTGATAAACTACTCGTAGAAAAACGGATTAATTGCTGGCAATTTTCACCCTTGTATTTAAGTGCAATTTGTCAAAACGTAGGATCTTCTCCAAGGTGGCTCTCTATAATTCACATGGCGTCGGCGTGCTGGGCAACTCGAAAGCCACTTCACATTCGTACGATCGGAAGCCTACTACGGAGGCTCTATCCGCGGCAGTGCTCCACTCAGCCGAGCATATGGTGCGCCTTTTAAAATGGCGATGATTTCACCACTAAAGGAGGTCAAAACATGTCCAACCGGCCCAATATCCTCTTTCTCCTAAGCGATGAACACAGTTTCCGCTTCCTCTCAGCCCGCTCTCGGGCGCGCGGTGGCGAACGATGTCTTACCTCTACGCTCGATGGGCTCATTGAGCAGGGTGTCCATTTCGAAACCGCCTACTGTCAGATGCCCCTGTGCACTCCTAGCCGAATGTCAATGCTATCCGGCCGGTACCCGCACCGCTGCCCGGTCCTATGGCCCGAGACCCCCACCTTTGCTTCGCACTTGGGGCAGCACGGTTACGCCACCGCCGCTGTGGGCAAGATGCACCTGCCGGGTTCCCGTCAGTATGCGGGTTTCGGTGCCCGTCCGTACGGCGATTTTACTGCTCCCTCGCCGGGTCACCAGAAAGATCCTCTTTTTCTGCCCGGGATTCAAGATCACATCTTCATGCCGTCCATCATCGAGGATGCCGGACTTAGCGATATACCAGAATCTCTTCTTCAGGAACAGTTTGTAGTGCGTGAAGGTACGGCTTGGCTGCGTGAACATCGTCACGCTCACCCAAACCAGCCCTGGTTGATGTACGCTTCGTTCGTCCACCCGCACTTCCCGATGAACGCACCCCGCCGCTTTTTCGATCGCTACTTTCCCGAAGGGGTCTCTGCACCCTGGGTGGGCCGTAGCGGTGATTCCCAAGACCACCCCTCGACCTTGGAAGCTTTGCGGTCGGATAGCGGCGAATCTCAAGGCCACCCCACCGAGGAGATCACTGCGGAGCAGACTCTGCGTGCTCGGGCCGCATACGTTGCCTGCGTAGACCAATTAGACGAGATCATAGGAGACTTCTTAGCAATCCTGGAGCGCGACGGCCTACTCGACAATACCGTCATAATCTACACCTCAGATCACGGTGAGCTGGCTGGTGAACATGGCCTGTGGTGGAAACAGACTTGGCACGAAGCTTCTGTGCGGGTGCCACTGATTGTCTCACTGCCTGAGCACCGCAAAAACCAGCTCCCGCCGGCGGAAATCGCTACGCCAGTTAGCCTGGGCGACATCTTCCCCACACTCTGTGGCCTGACTGACACGCCTCTCCTTGAAGATCTGGACGGCATCGATCTAGCGCCAGCGGTGGTGGGGGATGCCTGCCCGGCACTGGAAGCCCGCCCAGGAGTCATCGTCGAGCACGTGGGCAAAGGATACCGCATGATCCGCTCGCAACGGTATAAGTATATCGCTTTCCGTACAGGACAGGACCTGGCCTTCGACCTGGTAGATGACGGAGATGAGCAGCGAAATCTATTAGACTCCGCCACAGGGGACGTAGCCGCCGAACTGGACAAACTCAAATCCATGCTTTTCGATGGGTTCGATTTTGAGGAAGCTATCGAGTCAACAGGGCGCGAACGCGTGCAATATCAACAGCGGTACCCAAGCCGGATAAAGCCAAAAACGTGTAACCAGATCATGCGTGGAGACGGGATGTTGGTCGAAGTGGACCAGCCGCTCGACTGTCCAGATGTGGTCAGCCAAGACCCGCGCCGTGACTTCAGTGACTATCCGCAGCAGCGAAGAGCTTCCCGTCGACGTCGATGAACTCGTTGGTCTGGACAACGCCGGAAAGGTGAAAGCGTGATGTCGCTGGGTTTTCATTCGACGAAAGGGACATCCAGCCGTGGTAACATGGTTCCCCCCACCTTAGAGACCTCGGCGATCAGGCTCAGGGCGATCCTACTCGGCTGCGTCTTCGCCTTCTTCGTCTCGACCGGGGCTGCGTATGGGACCTTGTACCTGCAGGGGTCTTTCATGGCCTTAGGGACCAGCACGGTGGGCGCCGTGTTTCTCCTAGCCCTCCTCACCGGCCTGGTAAATCCTTTGCTAACACTGGCCCATCCGCGGGCAAGCCTGAACCAGCAGGACCTGCTGGTGATTTATATCATGATGGTAATGGCCTCCCCGATTCCCACCCTCTTCTGCAGCCGCTTCCTGTCCCAGATCACCTCCCCCTTCTACTATGCCACCCCCGAGAACGATTGGAGTAATCTTATCCAACCGTACATACCCGACTGGTTGGTGCCGCACGACGCCAAGATCCTTCAGGCGTTCTACGAAGGGGTTGGGCAAGGGCGGCCGATTCCCTGGGAAGCTTGGGTGCCGACGTTTTTGGCCTGGACTCCTTTCGTTGGGGCGCTGTTTCTCGTGATGATTGCTAGCATGATCGTGCTGCGCAAGCAGTGGGTCGAGAACGAACGGTTGGCCTATCCCCTGATACAGGTGCCCCTGGCCATGACGGAGCGAGGTGGAACGGGCGAGCGTATCCCACCATTCTTCAAGAATCCGGTGATGTGGGCCGGCTTTACAGTACCGTTTCTATGGGGCACGCTGCACGGACTCTACAACTATTTCCCGGATGTGTTCCTCATCGCGGAGGATATAGACATGATCCGTTTGATCGTGCCCATCTTTCGTGATACTTCCGAAATACACATCAAGTTGCGACCGAATATCTTAGGATTTTTTTACTTCATCAAGACGGAGGTAGCCTTCAGTCTATGGTTTTTCAACCTGTTGTTCAACATTGTACAGGGAATTTTCGGGGTCTTTGGCATTACCAGTTCGGAAACCTTGGGAGGCGGCCACGAAGTGCGGGACCCGATTCTGGCGCATCAGTCGATGGGGGCGATGCTGATACTGTTCTTGGGCGGCATTTGGGCTGCGCGTAAGCATCTGGGAGGGGTTTTTCGCAAGGCTTTTACCGGGGACCCGACGGTGGATGATTCCGGAGAGGTGATCTCATACCGGACGGCTGTGATTATTCTGATTATCGGCAACCTGGTGCTGATCGGGTGGTTGTGGCTGGCGGGCATGCCTCTGTGGGTAGCGCTCAGTTTCCTCTGCTTAGCGGCAGTAATAATATACGGTTACACCCGGGTGGTGGCCGAGGCCGGATTGTCGGATGGCTCGCCTCCGGTGGTGCCAGCCGGCATCTTAGTTTCGGCAGTAGGCTCGTCGGCTATCGGGGATCAGGGCTTGGTGATGTTGGCAACGACCTATTTCTGGACGGCCGGAGTGCGCAGTTTCGTGATGACTTCCTGTGCTAATGGCCTCAGATTGGGGGAGGATTTCGCAAGCGGCAAACGGCCGCTGTTCTGGGCTCTGATCTTGGGTGTGGTCGTATCAATGGCCGGGTCGATCTGGATAATAATGGTCCTCAGCCACGATTACGGGGCTCTCAATTTGAAGGTGTGGTCGCAGAAGGAGGCCTACGATCACATGGGACATTTAATTCGCTCGCCGAAAGAGCTGCACCTTTGGGGTTGGATCAACACTGGGATCGGAGCCACGATCATGTCAGGGTTGATGATCGCCCGCTGGCGTTATGTGTGGTGGCCGCTCCATCCCCTGGGGTATCCGATCGGTCCACATTGGATCATGACGGCTCTCTGGTTTAACATGTTTTTAGCCTGGCTAATAAAGGTAGTGGTGCTCAAATATGGAGGGGTGGGACTCTACTTGAAAACCCGTCCTTTTTTCTTCGGCATGATCCTGGGACACGTTTCACCGGGAGGCTTCTACCTCATTGTCGATCACTTCACTGGAATGACTGGCAATGTGATTTTCTGGGGTTGAGCCGTGTTTTGCTGTGCCAACAACGATGTTCGTCGATGTTCCACAATATAGCCAATTTACTCTCTACTCTCGGACAAAAAGGTTGCATTTAGGAAGTAAGGAGTGCATCTTAGCCTATTGGGAGGAGGGGATAAAAGCTGGGCGTAATGGCAATTATAAGCGAAGTATTTTTTAACTCTATTCCACCAACCTACTCAACGGGGAGATCTTGGAATGAGGACATTCACATTGCTTTCGCTTGTGGTCATGCTTCCTTTTGCTATGACTACTTCGGTGTCAGGACATACTAGCGTAGAATACTTTATGCCCCAAGTGCCCAATCCCAGCGGTATGATTATGGATGGACAAGAGGACGACTGGGGTTGGATGGATGAAGAGTTCATGATAGGGTTCGATCAGACGTGGGACATGAGGGAACTGGCACCTTCAAGAGATGCAATAGATTTCGTATGGTACGCTGGCTGGAGTGCGCCGCCGGACAACCGATTATATTTCTTTATCAGAGTTCAGGACGACACCCTGCGGATACTCGAGGAGGACCCGAAACGTTGGTGGAGCGATGACCATGTGCAAATTTTCATCGACGCCGACCATTCGGGCGGGAACTTTTTGGGGGAAAACCTTGACCAGGTTAATAATGGACAACGCTACCATCTCCGCGTGAAGCCCCTTCCCGGCCAGCCTGTGGCATACAACAGCCTACTCGAGTATATCGACCTCCCTGAAATAGGCTGGAGCTCGGACATCTATAATGGTGAGTCCACGGAGTGGTTCGACCTTGCCTGGACGTTGTCGCCTCCAGCAGCCCAGCATTTGGCGACCAATGTGTCCTGGACCATTGAGTTCAGTGCCGCTCTATGGGACATGCATGGTACAAGTCCGGAGGGAAGCGTACGGCATGTGTTCAGACCCGATCAGGTTATCCATTTTGGCGCGCGCGTTGGAGATGGCGACGGGGGTGAAACAGGGCTGAAACATGGAATGGTGATGAATGGCGCTCAACCCCAAGCAGGTCAGAAGGCAGAGTATCATCCCGATTGGTTTCTGCTGGAAGATGATGATTCCGGGACTGCGATAGAGGCCAACTCCTGGGGCCAGATCAAGGCCCATCTTGAACGTCAACTGCGCTAATAATGGGCCTCACAGATTGCACTGAGCTTACGTTCGAATAGAGAGCCCGAGTGAAATGTTTGGCCATAGCACCCCCTTGTGTCCTTAAATAGAGGATCACAGCCAGTACAAGAACTACGGCCTCATGCGGGACTGGCGTGAACTAATTGGGACGATGCAAATACTTGTAATGCAGTCATTTAGTAGTTTAAGTATCGACAGGATATAAGGTTAGGGGAAGTAGGGTAACGGACTTTTAATCCGTAGGTCCTGGGTTCGATCCCCAGTGGGCTCACCA
>CAYNZV010000157.1:0-6869 GCA_964401715.1 uncultured Gemmatimonadaceae bacterium
CCACGGACCTACGCAACGTTACGATGCTTGACATTTAGCGGCATTGCAGACCGAACAAACCGACGAGGCACACATGGCCGAACATATTAACAACTATGAGAATACCAACAGGCTCTTCGACAAGGCGGCCGATACGCTTGAGTTGTCCGAGGAGATGAGACTCCTCCTGAAGACGCCCTTTCGAGAAATCCGGGTGGAAGTACCTGTCAAAATGGATAGCGGTAACATGGAGGTGTTTGTTGGCTATCGGGTGCAACATAACGGATCCCGCGGGCCCATGAAAGGCGGCTTGCGTTTTCATCACGAGGTGGATTTCGATGAGGTGCGGTCGCTGGCATCACTAATGACCTGGAAGACGGCTTTGGTAGACGTGCCTTTCGGGGGAGCCAAGGGAGGCATCACTTGCAACCCGCTAAACATGAGTAACGGCGAAATCGAGCGGCTAACTCGGAAGTTTATTTCACGCATCGGATTCGCCTTCGGTTTGCAACGGGACATTCCTGCACCGGATGTGAATACTAACGCCCAAATAATGGCGTGGATTATGGACCAGTACGGCGCTCGCTACGGCCACACTCCGGGTATCGTAACCGGTAAGCCGATCTCGCTGGGCGGTTCACCCGGCCGTGAAGCCGCTACCGGACGAGGCGTGAGTATAATCACGTTGGAAGCAGCACGCGATGCCGGCATCGAAATCAAGGACGCGAGGGTCGCCATACAGGGATTCGGCAACGTTGGCTCCTACACCGCGCGTTTCTTGCATGAGAACGGTGCCAAAATCGTGGCAGTTAGCGACGCCTCCGGCGGTGTCTTTGCAAGCGATGGGTTGAATGTCTCCGAACTCTTCGACTATGCCTACGAACACAGATCGATCGAAGGTTACGTCGGGGAGAAGATCTCGAACAACGATCTACTGGAACTGGAATGCGACATCCTCATACCTGCTGCGCTGGGCGGCGTGATCACGCGGGACAACGCCAACGATGTGAAAACGCGCATGGTGGTCGAAGCTGCCAACG
Source organism: uncultured Gemmatimonadaceae bacterium (assembly GCA_964401715.1). GTDB lineage: Bacteria > Latescibacterota > UBA2968 > UBA8231 > UBA8231 > CAYNZV01. The sequence goes on from CAYNZV010000157.1 coordinate 1,020, forward strand.
CCCCTATCACCACCATCGGCGATTCCATTCTTGATGAACGGGGCATCAGCGTCGTGCCTGACATCCTTGCCAACGCCGGAGGCGTCACGGTTTCCTATTTCGAATGGGTGCAAAACATCCAGGTGTTTCGCTGGAACGAAGAACAGGTGAATTCCAGCTTGCACGATATCATGACCTCCGCCTACAAGAGTGTTGCCGATGAGATGAAGAGCCGCGGCGTAAACATGCGGACGGCTGCGTTTGCCATCGCCATCGATCGGGTCGCAGAAGCCGAAAGGGTCCGCGGCGGAATCTAACGCAGCTTCCAGGGCAAGGAACTCCACCGAGTACCATGTCAAAACTCCCCTGGTTACTAATTTTCATCTTAGGCTACTGGGCCTACTGCATATTTTGGGGTTGGAAAGGCGCACGCCGTACCCGCACCCCCAGCGACTATTTTATCGCCGGTCGTGGCATCGGCATGTGGGTGTTCGTCCTTGCCGCCACTGCCACATCATTCAGCGGCTGGACCTTCGTCGGCCATCCAGGCACCATCTTTAAAACCGGACTTCCCTATGCCTTCGCTTCCTTCTATGCCATAACCATCCCATTCACCGGGGTTTTGTTCCTGAAGCGGCAATGGCTTTTAGGCAAGCGATTCGGATATATCACCCCCGGCGAAATGTTCAGCGACTACTACCAGACCAACGCCATGCGCTTCCTCACAGTGATCGTGGCAATGATCTTCAGCGTTCCTTATCTCGGGATCCAGCTCAAAGCTTCGGGTTTGCTGTTCAGTCGACTGCTCAAGGGGACGGCTCTGGAACATACGTTTGCCGGTTCCATCGAAGGGGGCGCCATTCTCCTTTCGGTGGTGGTTTTCATATACGTCGCCTCCGGAGGCTTGCGTTCGGTGGCGTACGTTGATTGTGTGCAGTGCATTCTCCTGGCGCTCGGCATCGTGGTGCTCGGTTTTGTGGCTCTGGATCTGGTAGGGGGTTGGAGTTCCTTTAAGCACGGGCTGTCGGCGCTGGCTCAAGTCAAACCGGACATGGTCGCTATACCGACCCGGCCACAATCAACTTCGTTTCTGGAACGCACCGGTGCCATGTTCTTCGACAGCTCGGGCGGTGCCTGGACCAGTTTGATGATTCTCACCTACATGTTCGCGCTGATGGGGATCCAATCGGCGCCGGCGTTTTCCATGTGGGCCTTTGCCAACAAAGACCCGCGTCCATTCCCGTGGCAGCAGGTAGTAGCATCTTCCTTCGCCATCGGCGGCATCATGTTTGTTTTCACCAGCTTTCAGGGATTGGGAGGAGCAATTCTCGAGGCCGAATTGGTCCCCGGCACATCCCGACTGGACATACCTCAATCGGACTCCCTCGTTCCGTATCTGATCGCTACCCTTTCGGACACGTATCCCTGGCTCGTCGGCCTGCTCGCGGTCTGCGCCTTGGCAGCCATGCAATCTACCGGCGCTGCCTACATGTCCACGGCTAGCGGCATCATCACCCGAGACCTATACCGGCATTTTTTCAATCGCGATGCGTCACATGCCGCCCAGGTCTTGGTAGGTCGTGTATCGGTGGCAATCGTCGTCGCGCTTGCCCTGTTCGTTGGCTTGGCCAGCGGCGATGTCCTGGTGTTGCTCGGCGGCCTTGCGGTCTCGTACGGATTACAGATGTGGCCTGCTCTCCTAGGAATATGTTACCTGCGCTTCTTCACCTCGCGAGGCATCGTTTGGGGACTGATCGCCGGTTTATTGGCGGTTACTGTTACCTACATAACGGAACTTGGGGGACTCATAGGAATTGGACGATACCCGTTGACGCTTCACAGTGCCGGTTGGGGCATTTTGTTCAATCTAGGAACAGCGGTGCTCTTGAGCGCTTTCGATCGCGCCGCTGAAGGCCGGTCGCATCGCGACCGCTTTCACAACTTCCTCCGCGAGCATACTCAGATAAGTCCGGAGAGCGCCGCTTGGAAAAAACCAATTTGGGCGCTGACCATTATCTGGTTCCTTTTCGCCATCGGTCCGTTTGCGGTGCTGGGCAACGAGGCAAACCCGGGGAATTGGATAGCCGGTATCCCTTCTCTGTGGATATGGCAACTGGCCTGGTGGATCGTTGGGTGCGTGATGATGTATCTGCTGGCCTTCAAGCTACAGATGTCCACCGCTCCCGATCACGACATCGAATCACCTATCCTCAGCGACTGAAGCCAACATGGCAACGGTAGTCTTCCGTATCGCGTTGGCGCTGGCTGTCGCAACCGCATTGGCGGCAGCCTTGCCCGCCTTTGGTCCAGTCGACGGATTCGCCCTCTTGCCACCACTGGCAGCCATCTTGATTTCCGTGGTAAGCGGCCGTCTTCTCGCCGGCCTGTCAATCGCCGTCATTTGCGGAGCGGTTATTTCGCTGCCACCCGACACGACAGCTCTTTTTCTGCCGCTACTTACGGCAGAAAAAGTACTAGTGGATTTCCTGTGGACACCTCTACGAGAATCGTTTCAACTCTACATACTCGGTTTCTCTGTCGGCCTGGTAGGAATGGTTCGCATCGTCGTGCTGAGCGGTGGCACCAAAGCAGTTGCTGAGGTATTGGCAACCCGCGCGCAAGGAGCGCGATCGACCACCATTGCTTCCTTCCTGATGGGTTTGGCCATCTTCTTCGACGATTACGCCAACACCCTCGTAGTCGGCACTACCATGCGGCCGATTGCCGACCGCTTCCGTGTTTCGCGCGAAAAGCTTGCCTACATAATCGACTCAACAGCAGCGCCGATCGCCGGTGTAGCTGTCATAAGTACTTGGATCGGATTCGAGGTGGGGCTCTTCGACGATATTATGCGCGAAGTCGGGAGCGGCATCTCTGGATACGAGCTTTTTTTTCGCGCCCTCCCGTTGCGTTTCTACTGCTGGATGACGCTTTTTTTCGTCGCCATGGTCGCAATTTTTGGACGAGACTTCGGTCCCATGCGTAAAGCAGAAGAGCGCGCCTTCACTGGAGCACCAACACCTGATGGAGCCGCCCACCCCACTACGCCCTCCCCGGAACAACCGTTTGCTTCGGTGGATGTGAGTTGTCACTGGCTCTTGGCTATGACCCCGGTTGCGGTGGTAATTGTCTCCGTTATGGTCGGCATGAACATCGACAGTTGGGAGAGCGAAGCCGTGCTCACAGCCCGGCAAGAAGGTTTCCTCTTCAGCCGCACCTACTGGACCGCGGTGTTCTCCAATGCGCACACCGCAAGGGTTATGTTCTTCGCGGCGATGATAGGTTCGGCGCTGGCGTTCGTCCTGGCCCTGACCCGCCGTTCCGCCGTGGACGGAAGTAGGGTATTCAACCTCTGGAAGGTGCTTCAAGCCTGGGTAAAGGGCATCGCCGGGTTTTATTACGCCATCTTGATTTTGATCTTGGCTTGGGCCATCAAGGAAACGTGCAAGGCGGTTTCCACTTCCGACTATCTGGTTGCCTCACTGTCTGGATTCCTCGACGCGACCTTCCTGCCGATTCTGGTGTTTCTGTTAGCAGCGGTCATCGCTTTCTCAATTGGCACATCCTGGACTACGATGGCCATACTTCTGCCCACTATGATACCGCTATCCTTCCAGATGGGAGGTGTCGATTTGACAGTGGCGGTAGCGGCTGCTGTTTTGGACGGCGCCATATTCGGCGACCATTGCTCCCCCATCAGCGACACAACCGTACTCTCCAGCATCGCCGCTTCATGCAATCATATTCAACACGTTCGCACCCAGTTCCCATACGCGGTCATCACAATGACTACCGCCGCCGTCTGTGGTTATTTGGGACAACTGGTTTGGGACAGCTCGTTACTGTCGCTAGCTATCGGGGGGGCCGTACTTGCCGGTGTATTACTGCTCTTTGGCCGCCGAACACACCCGGTGCCTTGCAACAATTTCACCAGCTAGCTGTAATGCGATCGACGATCTCCTCGATTATCATCGTGAAGGCGGCATCGACAGCAAATTCGCGTCCTCCTTCTTCGTCGTCGGCGAGCCTGGCATCGTAAGTTCCCCAGCCTTCCAATCTCGGCAGTTCCAGAAGAATTTCATCATCAGCATTCCTCACTAGTTCGGCACGTACCTCAACCGAGAACCGGTACTGCTCAGTCTGTTCTTTAGCCGTGTATGTGAAAGGCCGATCTATCAACGAGATTACCCTCATCAACAACGCAGCGTCCGATCTTTCGTCGTCTACAACGAGCAATCGGCCGTCGCTTATGAAGGCATCGCCGGTGCGTTCGCTGAGGCGCTCACCGATGTCGAACTCCGCGGTCTCGTTTTCGGCCGTAGGAACACCTACACTGCGAATACCGCCGATCATCCCTGTGGTGGTCGAATAGTGCGCACATCCGACGAGGCAGATCGCGCATAGAATTACAAGAAGACTACTGCGGAGAGGACGAATCCGCAGAACCAAGCAACGCCTATGCTTTTTCAGTAGAGGTCTTAGCAGGAGGAAGATTTTCGTCAGGAACATTGGAGCGGATTCGGTCGCCCACCGCGATCGGCAGCATGGATGGTCTTCCGGTTACATCCATACTGCGCACATCCATTCGTTTCCATGTGTCGCTTTGACTGCTGGAGCGACCCATTGAATGTTCAACCATCACCGCGCTTAACGGGCGCATGCTGCTCGTCATCGTCGTGTCGTCCGCGACTACCGGCTCCTTGGCCGTACACATGCGCTCCTGAACGTGCGTCACCATCAACCTGGCTTTGACCAACTCCCAGTTTCCCAGAACCTCACCCGAATCAGGGTCGGTGACCTCCGTGTGCTCGTCGAAAACCAAAAAGGTCATTCCTTCCCTAACTCCATGTCCCAAACCGACGTTGAGCACAAGAGTGGTGTCATCGATTATGGCTGCTACTTTACCGTTGATCAGATCGGCCATCGCTCCTCGTTAAAAAGAAAAACCGGCCAGCATCTCTGCGGACCGGTTTATGAACATCCTACTCAGGTTGAAAGAAGTCAATCCTCCACCTTCCACCACCCAGAAACACGCTCGTCTCGAGGAATCTCCAAGTTGTCTCTGGTCACGTCGAGGATGTATTTCTCTGGATCATCGTAACCACGAAAGCCGCCGCGTTGCCGATCCTGGAAACGCACCGCATAATGAAGGTGCGGTCCCGTGGAGCGGCCGGTACTACCCATGGTTCCGATTTGTTGGCGCCTTGATACCCAATCGCCAACCTTGACGAGTATCCTCTCCATGTGGCCATATTCGGTCCGGTACATGCCCTCGCGAACTGTCGGCTTTCCCTGCTCGTTCTCCGCGCGGATATCGTGCTCTACTACAACGACGTTGCCGAGCCGAACGTCCTTGTAGGCGTAGCGCACGATGCCGTCTGCTGTGGCATAAATCGGCGTGCCGGTGCGACCGGCGAAATCGACGCCAACGTGGAACATCTTGCGACCAGTGAAGGGATCCTTGCGATTTCCATACCTAGACGACACCCAAGTCCGCTCGTTCGGAACCGGAGAAATGGTGGGGAAGTGACGCAATCCCACCTGACTCTCAAGGAATTTTTTTTCGATCTCCTGAAAGCTCTCCACTTGCCGGTTCGCTTGGCGCTGCAAGCGATCGACGGTGAGATTCAAATCCCTCAACATAACCCGTTTGGAGACGGGTAGGAAATCGAAGGTTTCGGTGGGCAAGTCACGGTTGCCGGATTCGTCGTCGTACCACGAACGACCACCAACACCACCTTCGGTTTCGAGCGGCTGCATTTCGTGATAGTAACGCAATCGCTCGTCGTCGGCGACCAGTACATCCACCGTTTTCTCCAGATCGCCGACCCCCTTGCGGACTAGTTCCAGATTGCGGAGCAGGATCTCGTT
>CAYNZV010000158.1:0-2857 GCA_964401715.1 uncultured Gemmatimonadaceae bacterium
CCTGTCGGCGAGCGTCAGCTCTTCATCGACGATTGGGGAATCGCGAGCACGACGTGCCTTGAGCGCACCTTACACCGGCCCGTAAAGAAGGGGGCAGTAATCCGGCCGACGGGGCTGAACGGAGCCCTGCAGACACGCAATGCGCCAATCTGGGACCCCGAAACAGAAACCTACCGGATCTGGCTCATCGCCGACGGTGGTAAGTACTGGGAGAGCAGCGACGGCTTAAACTGGGTCCGACCATACGCTGGCGAGGAAGAGACGAAGCGGTGTCAGGTGCGCACTCCTGAGGGGGAGCGCGGTTTCTACTTGGTGGTGCGGGATCCAGACGATGCGGAACTCCCTTTTAAAGCGGTGCTGCCCAGCACCGGGTTTGCGGCGTCTAGGGATGGTGCCCAGTGGCAGCTGTTGGAGGTGCCCGCCATCCGGACTTCAGACGAGCAAAACATCTCCCTGGATCTACGTCGCCATCAGTTCATCTACACCTTCAAGCTGCGCGGCCCCTACGGCCGCTCGGTATTGCTATCTACCAGTCCCGATTTTGCCGCCTGGAGCGATCCCCGCCTCGTTTTCCACGCCGACGACGTCGATCAGCTTCTGGGGGTGAAGCACATCCGCGATCGTTTAGAGGATACGAGTCTCCTGCCGCGGCACACCAACGATCCGGCCGTCTACAACGTGGACGTCTACAACATGGGTGTGTTTGCATACGAGGGGCTTTACCTCGGCACGCCCGCCATGTTTCACGCGATGGCGCCCACACCCGACGGGAGCAATCGCTTCGGGTTCCATCTCGTGCAGTTGGCGAGCAGCCGCGACCTGATGAGCTGGCAGCGTGTGTGTAGGCGGGAGACGTTCATAGGGCCGTCGCCGGTCAATTCGGGCGCCTACGATCTGACCCAGATCATCGGACCTTCCGCGCCGTTGATGCAGGACGATGAGCTCTGGTTCTACTACACCGGGTTGAAATACCGGGACGAGTTTCCGGCCGGCTTCAGAAAGGACGCGGACGGAGCCGCCATCTGCATGGCGGTGCTGCGGCGCGATGGTTTTGTATCCCTCGACGCCGGCGAGGAGGAAGGTATGCTGATAACCTCGGCCTTCGAAGCGGCGGGAACCACCCTTTGTGCGAATTTCGATGCCCCGGGTTCGCTGGTTGTGGAAGTGCTGGACGAAGAAGAGGCCGTACTGGCTTTGTCCCATCCGCTGAAAGGGGACCAAATGCACGGCGCCTTCGATTGGAAGGCCGGCTCGTGGGCAAGTCTGGTGGGCCGCTCGGTGTCGCTGCGCTTTCGGGCGCGTCACGCGCAGCTCTACTCCTATTGGGTGGAATGAAAGAAATGGAGAGCGATACCAACTATCTGGCTGCTCGGAGGGAGTACCTGGAACGGGCCACCGCCGATTGGGAATGGCGAGAGGTTCTCCAGCGCAGTGCCGACCGTGTGCTGGCCAACTTGGAGCCGGTCGAGCGCGCCAGACTACTGAAGTACCTCGGCAAGTTCTCGGCTTGCAGCGCCGCCTTCATTATCAAAGAGCTCGTCGAGGTTCATGCCCTGGCGTTCTACGCTGGCAAGGAAGAGGTGGCAGCCGACGACATCACCCGCATACGTGATAGCTACACCAAACCCCCGCCGGGGGAGGAGGAAGGCAAACGACCAAGCGACGCGCCCACGGAAGTAATCGCTGCGGCGCTGATACGACCGCGGGGCGATGATCCGGTCCATCGAGCTCGCGTCCAAAACAGCTTCGAGGCGACCATGAAATCGCTCGCGGCAGCTCGACCACAGGTCGAAGCGTTGTTTGCGGCCTGGCCGGTGTGCGCCGTGGCGTTCACGATCCGCGTCTGGATGTGGCTGAGCGATGACCGCAAACGGGAACAGCTGGCGGGCGCCCAGTTCCGCCAATGGCGGGCTACGGGGGACGAGCGGGTCTGGTGGCGGTACTTCGATGTTGAGGATGCCAATTCGGCGCAAGAACGAGCCGAAGGAGCGGATTGAATGGCGATGGCAACATCGATGGAGCCCCTTCTGGACTGGTACGGGACCTGGTGTAACGACGACCTTTCAGAGCTGAATGTGAGATTGAAGCTGTGCCACGGCGTACAATCAACAAAGCACCGCATCCAATGGCATCCTTTCATCAGCTAACAACCGAAGAACTCACACTCGTCGTCGGCGACAACTCATCCCACGAGCACCACGAGGCAGGTTACAACGGGATCTGGCGGATGACATCCGTCCACGACGACAGAACGCTGTTCGTGCCGAGGTATTGCGGTATGAACTTTGAATTCATCGCGCCAATGGCAGCAGAAGATTCCGAGGAACCAAGGACTCACCCGACGCAACTGATTGTCGATGAAGTTGAGTGTCAGGTAACTTTGCATCAACCTCCGACCCCCACGCATCACGTTGAGAGCTGGATGACATATCGCATCGCGGGTCCGGTTCATCTCGACTGGAGCTTCCGCTATCGCCTATACGAACCGGCAGCTTTTCCGACGGGTGTCGCTGGCTTCTTTTTTGCCAGCTACATCGACGAACCGGAGAACAAGGCGATATACGTGTTGAGCAGGGATGTCTACGACACGCTGATGTGGGTTCAGTTCTGTACGACATACCAAGGCCGTGACTGTGCCGTTACCTGGGAAGAAGATCCCTACGACCTGGAATTCGGCCAACGCGAACACGGCCTCTATACGTCGCGGGCCCCAATTCGCTATACCGTTCCGATGTTTCTAGGTCGTCGCGGTGACATGGCCTTCACTAGCATGTTCGAACGCCCTCAGGGCGTGGTGGTATGTCACGGAATGGGCGGAGGAGGATTTGTGGAGAATCGCTCGGACCGCAATCCGGCA
>CAYNZV010000158.1:2957-6866 GCA_964401715.1 uncultured Gemmatimonadaceae bacterium
ATCCGGCAGCAAACTCAGAAGGATCGTGGAACGGTCGTCTGGTGTACAAGAAGTTTATCAGCCGGGACGACATCCTCTGCGAATACCACGATTTCCAGAGCAGCTTAGGGCACGACTGGAACGCGCCTTCGTTCGGCTGAGCGCTACCCGAACACTTCTTAGTCTCTGTGTTCGCTTCAGTTCTTACCCCTTTATATCTTTCCTGCGCTCCTATTCCCCATCGTTTTCCATATCGTCGTTCATTCGACTTAATTTCCACATACCTGACTCTACGAACAGGAGATTCCAAAATTGAGTTCGCACCGCTTCAAACTTGCCATGTATCTCATGGAGCCCTCGCTGCCCTTCGAGGAAGGGCTCGACTTCGCCGCCGAACTCGGCATCGAGTCCCTGTGGTATCTGCGCCGAGGTGATCTGCCTGGCGACAAACCGCTGATGGAGATGAGCACCGCGGAGATCGACGAGATGGCCGCTGCCATCGAGCAGCGGGGCCTGAAGCTGTTTCTGCTCCTTCCCAACAATCACTTCAAGGAAATTTATCTGTGCGATCTCGAGCTGGACTCGATGGAGGAACATCCCGGGTTCAAAAAGAATATTGCTGAGCTCGAGCGTTCGATGGAGATCAGCAACCACCTCGGTCTCGACGCTGTCAACGTCTTCAGCTTCCTGTGGCCGGGAGAGTTGCCGGACAAGGTTACTTGGCCCATGCGCTGGATGACGAGAGGTGGCATCATAGCTGACTCTGAAATGGACAAGCTCACTAAAGCCTTTTCAATAGTCGCCGATATGGCGGACCGCCACGATCTCGACGTGGCGGTGTCGATGATGTGTTGGAACTACACCAACACGACTGGAAACTTCCGCCGCGTGGCCGAAAGAGTCGGGTCACCACGAATCAAGGCGATGTGGGGCCCTGCAGACAACACCAACTGTGGAGAGCTGGACGTGGCCACCGCTGGTTTTACCAACATGCGTCCATATATCTACGGAGTGCATCTCAAGGACCTGCGCGTCAACGACGGTTTGAAGCTGGATTTCGACTACTGTCCGATCGGGGAGGGCGACGTGGACTACCTGACTATCCTGCGTAACCTGAGGGACAACAACCTCGACGTCTACCTATCGGTCGCCACCCACTTCACACCCCCCAGCGGTTCGACGACGGAGGCGATGCGCACGAATGTGGCGAACATCAAAAAGCTCGTGCGCCAAGTGGAGTCCGAAGTTTCGTGATCGATGTTGCGAGGGTGACGGCGTGTTCGACAGCCGCGGCAAAGTAGGTGGCTGGCCGCGATCGACAGGGCCCAGGAGATTTTCCACATGCCTGCGATAGATATAGGATCCACTAAACAACTCCTCTTCGACGATTACCTGATCGAGAGCCTGACTCGCCTCAAACAGTGTTTGAACCCGGCGATCAAAGCGAACGACAACCCCGTTTTGCGACCGGAACGCCCATGGGAGGGAAACTGCCTGCGACCGTTGAAGGTACTTTTCGATCCGTATGATCAACTGTTCAAGATGTGGTACTCGACGGAGACCCGGTACGTGCTCGTCGAAGACGGCAAGCCGGTTTTAGGCGGTTTTGACGGATATCTATGGCACTCGACGGGCGAGGCTACGTGCTGGGCGACGTCGCGAGACGGAGTGAATTGGGACCGGCCGTCACTGGGCCTAGTGGAGTTCGAGGGGTCTACGGACAACAACATTCTTCCGGAGAAGGAAAACCTGCCCACGGTACCGGCTTTTCAGGATTTCCACGAGAAGGACCCGGCGAAACGCTACAAAGCGATGCGACTGACAGGAGGTGCGGCGACGCGGGGCATGCAGTACGACCTCTTTTACTCTCCCGACGCCCTTGCTTGGACTCCGTATGAGGGCAATCCCGTGATCGATACCGGAAAGGAGTTGGGCAGATGGTCGGGCAGGTTCCACGAGTGGGACCCGGTTCGCGAGACCTACTTCGTGACGATGGAGGCCAGCCATCACTGGAGAGGTCCCTACGGCAAGCGCCTCGTCGGCAGGGCGGAAAGCTCGGACATGATTCATTGGAGCGAGCCAGAGATTGTTCTTGTGCCGGATGCCGATGATGCCCCGGACACCGAGTTCTACGGCATGCCGACGTTTCCTTACGAAGGAATCTACGTCGCGATGTTATTCATCTTTCGCACCACGAATGTCACCCATCATCCCGAAGTTGTGTTCAGCCGCGACGGTTTTCGCTACCTGCGGAACTACCGGGAGCCATTCATCCCGCGTGGAGGCGCGCTGGCAGACTTCGACTCGAGCAGCGTGTATCCAATGGATATGCTCGTTCACGGAGACCGCATCATGACCTACTACATCGGCGCCAACATGCGCTCTGGTGAAGTCGCCTTCGAGTTGGGTGATAAATCCCGAGAAGGCATCGGCCTGGCCACTTCGCGCATCGATGGTTTCGTTTCGGTGGACAGCGGTAAGGGCTGGATCGTTGTCGATCGATCCGAAGACGAGCTGGAAAAGACGCCGGGCGAACGGGTCTTGTTCGAAGAGCCCGAATCGTTTGGCCAGATGGTGACGCGACCTTTTACATTCTGGGGGTCGCAACTGCACTTGAATGCGAGTATGGCGTCACTAGCGGCCGGGCCGGGACCGGGAGAGGTGCGGGTTGAGATCCTGCGTCCGAACTACAAGAAGCTGGCGGGATTAACCTTCAACGACGTCGACCCAATGACGCAGTCCAACCTCGACCACGTCGTATCGTGGCATAGCAGTTCCGATTTGAGCGCGTTGGCCGGCAAGACGATCAAGCTGCGCTTCTATCTCAAGAATGCCAAGCTCTACTCATTCCAGTTCATGTAGCTAACTCGGCCTATAGGTCAGAATCATGCTGCCTCCTCTGCTGGATGGTTATCGGGGCGTTCTGATCGTGTTGCTGATGAGGAATGCTGTCCGGTGTCGTGGGTGGTGGTCCGTCCCTGACAGGAGTCGCGTCCAGAGCCTCAGAAACCCTGTCGGCGGGGATAGCCTCCAAGGGGTCAATGTATGAGCACGGCTGCAATCAGACCTGTATCGACGAGCCAATTATCAAAACAGCAAAAACGATCCTTGATCTTAACTTGGTCTCCTGCTTCGATGTCGATATTGTGCAGGGGAAACTTGCGGCATAATCTCGGGTCTACCTGCCGTCTTCGAAAGGTGTCTTGAAGCCGGTGGTCAGGCACCCTGCTAGATGTGGCCTACGTGCGAGTTGATCGGAAATCGGACATTGACTACATCGTCGGACAGAAGTGCTCCCGTGACATATCCCACTGTCGGTGCGGGATTTGGGCGGACCTGGAACTCCAGAGGTATAACGAAAAACTCTTTGAATTAAACGTTCATATTTATGTTTTTCTCTGCGGCAATGGTTCAACCAAAAACGAGGGGGTGGCGAGTTGGATGCTGAGCGACAAAAAGCGCGCTGGCGGCGACGCCGGATCATCTACAACAACGACGGCGACGACGCCCTGGAAGCGAGATCGGGTGTTGAACATGAGCACGACGTGGCCGAATCCCTGATGGTGCGTTCCTCCGGGGACCTTGTTCGGGATTTTCTTGATGCCCGCAGCACGCCGCTGATCGGGTCACAGGTGGACAGCAACTGGTACGCCAGCGCTATGGCCGGGCTTACCTTTTCCCACCACACCAAGCTCGGCGGCTTCTACGGCAAAGAGGTGCCGCTGGAGCTGGTAGAGAAGTACGGCCGCGATACCCAAAAAATCCAGGTGGACTTCAGCCGCAAGCACGGCATGGAAGCAGCCTGGTGCCTGCGCATGAACGATGTTCACGATGCTTTTCCACCCGGAAGCCGCCGCTGGACCTACGGGATTGCGCCGTTCAAACAAGATCATCCCGACTGTTTGATGGGTGAGGAAGACGACTGGGAGA
>CAYNZV010000159.1:0-6757 GCA_964401715.1 uncultured Gemmatimonadaceae bacterium
TGCAGCCTCTGCTTTTTCTTCCGGTCCGTATGGATAAGCTTCCCATGTGACTACCGGAATGGCTTCGAAGTTATGGGCAATCGGTGGGGAGGGAATATCCCATTCGAGTCCCTTAGCCTGGAATGGGTTGGCGGTGGCTTTCTCGCCCTTAAAGAGGGACCAGATCAAGTAGAAGATGGTCAGTGTAAAACCTAAACCTAGTACCGTCGCTCCGGCAGTGGACAAAATATTAAGAGCCTGCCATTCCTCGGGATAGGCATGATATCGCCGCGGCATGCCCATATAGCCGAGGACGAATTGGGGCAGGAAAGTGAGATTGAAACCTGCGAAGATAAACATCACTCCCAATTTCGCCGCACCTTCGTTATACATGCGACCCATCATCTTGGGCCACCAGAAGTGGATGCCGCAGAGAAACCCCATAACCATGCCGCCGACCATGACGTAGTGGAAATGGGCCACCACAAAGTAGGTGTCATGGAGATGGACATCGGTGCCTAAGGTCGACAGAAAGAGGCCGGTTAGGCCGCCGATGGTGAACAAGCCGATAAAGCCCATGACGTAGAGCATCGGCGAATCCAACTTGATCGATCCTTTGTGCAGGGTGAAGGACCAGTTGAAGATCTTGATGGCTGAAGGCACAGCGACGAAAAACGTGATAAAGGAGAAAACCATACTGGCGTACGTCGACTGACCAGCGACGAACATGTGATGGCCCCAGACCAGGAAGCCGAGGACCGCGATGGCAAGCGAGGAAAACGCGACAAAGGAATAACCGAACACACGCTTGCGCGAAAAACAGGCGATTACATCGCTGATGACGGCGAAACCCGGCAAAATCATGATATATACGGCGGGATGAGAATAAAACCAGAACATATGCTGAAAGAGAACAGGATCACCGCCATACGCCGGGTCAAATATTCCGATATTAAACATGCGTTCGAATACAACGAGCAGCAGCGTGATGGCCACGACCGGGGTACCCAAAACCTGAATCAGGCTGGTGGCGTAGAGTCCCCAGATGAAAAGCGGCAACCGGAACCACGTCATGCCTGGTGCACGCATTTTGTGGATGGTGACCATGAAATTGACCCCGGTAAGGATCGATGAAAAACCATTAATGAAGACGGCTACAAGAGCCAGTGATACGAACGAAGTAGCGTAAGTGCTGCTATAGGGCGTGTAAAACGTCCAGCCGGTATCGATGCCACCGCTGACGATCGCCACCAGAGCCATAATGCCTGCGAAAGAATACAAATAATAGCTGAGCAGATTCAGGCGGGGAAATGCTACGTCTCGGGCTCCGATTTGCAGAGGGATCAAGAAGTTACCCAAGGCGGCCGGAATCGATGGAATCAGGAAGAAAAAGATCATCACTACGCCGTGCATAGTGAATAGCTTGTTATAGGTTTCCGCCTCGAACATTTCGCCTTCAGGCGTCATCAATTCGAGCCGAATCAAGCTTGCAAAGATGCCCCCAACCAGAAAGAAAGCTGTCATCGTGATCAGATACATGATCCCGATGCGCTTGTGGTCGAGTGACAGCAGCCAGGACTTTAGTCCATAGGTTTCATTCAGGTAGTTTTTTGTTGCGCCGTTGGCTATAGCATCGTCGCTCATGGCAAGTGGACCTCGTTAGGTTGTCGCTATTCTTCGGTTTCGCTTAGAGACTTGATATAGGACACGATTTGCAACAGCGATTGCTCGCTGATCTGCCCCTCGAAAACGGGCATGATGGGCTCATAGCCATCGACTATTTTCGCTCTGGGCTGCAGGATCGATTCGCGGAGATAATCTACGTCAACTGTGACTTCCTGGCCGTTTGCGAGTTTTTCCTGTTTGTCGAATATGCCAACGAGTGAGGGGCCTCGGCCGCTGGACGTCGTCTTATGGCACGTTTCGCACCCTAGTTCCTGAAAGTGTCGCTGACCAGCCTCGGCCATCGACACATCACCGCCCGAGGTGCCCATCAGCCAATCGTGATACTCGGCCGGTTCCATGACGATGACCTTACCTATCATCCCGGAGTGTTGTGTCCCGCAGAATTCGGCGCAGAATAGGTGAAACTCGCCAGTCTGCGTTGCTTCAAACCACAGGGTAGTGTAACGGCCGGGGATGACATCATTTTTGACTCGGAAGGCCGGTATGTAAAAGTCGTGAAGAACATCTTCCGATGTCATTGTAATACGAACAGGCTGTCCCTTGGGTACGTGAAGCGTATTAATCTCTCGCTTGCCCGATTCGTGCTGGATCTTCCACATCCACTGCTTCCCCACGGCATATATTTCAAGAGGGTCGGCGGGGGCTCGGTGCAGTCGGAAGAACACATCAGCACCTAACAGGAATACGAAAAGGGCGAGGAACAGAGGAATTATGGTCCAGGAGAGCTCTAACGCGAGATTACCGTGGTTCTGCTCTGGTTGTTCGTCATCGGAACGTCGGCGGTACTTGATTGCGAAAACAAGCACCATGCCGAAGACGAGGATACAAAAGACCACCGTCAGGGCGACTAGGAAAAAGTAGAGGGCATCGACTTGCCAGGCAACCGTAGAGGCCTGGGCTGGAAATAGCGGAAAATCGGACATACCGTTCAAAGCTCCGAACTAGTTGGACTGGGGCTGATGGAATTCACCTTTGCGCTCCCGTCTGAGCATGACTACGATAAAAGATCCTAAGGCCAGGACGGTAGCCACGGCGCTGATGCGTAGTGAATTGCGAATGTATACGCCGTATTTGCCGGTCATTGGATCGTAGCTATAGCACATCAGCAGCAATTGGTCTACGGCATTACCGATGGTCCCGTCCGCTGCTTCTACTAACCCCCAACGCAAGTCTCGGGGTGGATAGTCAATTCCGTAAAAATACCGGGCGAGTTTGCCTTCTGGCGTCAGCAACATAATGCCGCTGGCATGTACGTACTGGTCAGATTCCTCCTCGTATTCGTAGCGAAACCCGACGGCTGCTGCCAATTGTTCGATCTGGTCCTGCTGGCCTGTAAGGAAATGCCACCCATTCGAGCCGTCGCGGCCTCGGTAATTCTTGAGATATTCTTTCCTTTGCGCGGCTGCAAGTTCATGTGTCTCACCAGGGTCGATGCTGACGGTAAGCACGTCGAATTCGGTTCCGATGCCGAAAGCCAGGACATTCATGGCCCTGAGAAGGCTGGTGAGCACTTGATTGCAGAGCATCGGGCAATCGTAGTAGACGAGTGTCAATACCAGTGGCTTTTCGCCGAAGTATTCGCCTATTCGAGTGGCTTGTCCTTCTTCATTTGTGAAGGTCAAATCCGGGGGAACCTGGTCACCCAATTTCTGGTCAATGCCGATTGTCTTCTGCAATTCGCGCGAGTAATTCTGGGCATAACCATCTACTGCAGTCAGCGCCAACAACGCTACCAGTATCAAATTGGCCGGGAGGTGCAGGGAAGGCAACGCCGGACGCATACCTTATTGAGCCGAATCCACGAGTGACAACTTGCCGGCGCTGACCAGATCAATCGCTCTATTGACCGGGATGCGCGCGACCTTGACTTGCGGATCAATCCAGCCATAGGAGTTGAGCGTTTGTTGAATGTCGCGGTCAAGGGCGATTTTTTGCGCCGGCGGGTCGACCTGCAGGCGTGGGCTGTCGGCGACCACGCGCGCTTTGGCTAGCGCTGGCACGGGGTCATCGAATAGGGGCTGATAGTAATCGAATACCCTGAACAGTACTATCATACTGACGAAGGAAACGACCATAAGTGCGAAGATAAACACCCCTGTCGAGACGAGGGGTGCAATTTGGGCGTCGGTGGTCTCGTAGCCTGGATTGTCAATATGTTCAACCATGGTGGTTTTCGCCGCTGTAAAGGTCCGAAAAGCGGGGATCGTTCTGGGCGATCAAAATCCGCTTTTTCAATTGCGAGAAGAAGAGCGAGATAATGAGCCCACCTATGCCGATCGGAATGGCCACATCTAGCCAATGCAGTGTGATTCCGGTGCTATGGAAACTGGGACCGTGATCCACAGGGACCTTGGTGAAGGCCGGTGCAGTGATCCAGTATAGATCAACCAGACGCATAAAAATAAGCCCGAAAGCTATAGCAGAAAGCAGTTGAGTCTTGGATTTCATCGTGCTTGATATAAGAAACAGGAAAGGGACCGCGAAGTGGAATAGAATCAAGCCGTAGCCTACATATTCCCAGCCGCCTTGAAGGCGGGTCATGTACCAAGTGATTTCCTCGGGAAGATTGGTGGACCAAATGATCAACAACTGAGAAAAGGAGGTATAGGCCCATAGCATGACGCAAGCGAGCATAAATGTGCCCAAATCCCGCAGACGGCCCTCGTTTAGTAAGCCCTGCATCGGCTTCTGTCTCGACAACGGCAGGGCTACGAGATACATAAAGCCCCAAGTCATCAAACCCATGCCGACGATGTATATCACGCCAAAGATTGTGGAAAACCAATGCGGCTCGAGCGACATTAGCCAGTCGATTGAGGCCATCGTCGCGGTTAGGAAAAATACGACGATTCCCGGGCCGCTAAGAACTTGCATACGGTGCGTCGGATAGGTCTCGGTAGTCTGATCCTGCTGGAGTGACCACCGATTCAGAAAAAAGGCGAAGATACCCCATATGAAGAAATACGCAAAAGATCTGGCTATAAAGAAGGGAACGTTCAAATAAGGGGTCTTGTGCTGTAGAATCTCGTCGTGGTGAACGACCTCGTGGTGTGTCCACTCGTAGAGGTCGTGCAAACCCAGGAACAAAATCGGAAACGACAGGACGAACATCAGCGGTAGAGTGCGGGTGCCTGCTTCAAGCAGACGTCGTATGGAAAAACCCCAAGTGCCGCCACCGACATGATGGATCATGAGAATCCCCATACTGCCCAGCGGTAGGCCGATCCAAAAAGCAAATGCCAACAGATAGGAGCGGAAAAACTGTTCCTGGGCGGTGAAATAGCCGGCGGCGGTGGCCAGCAAGCCGAGTATACCGACTACAAGAGCGCGTTTCTGCAAGCGATCTAAATAGGGATGCAGGGCAGTAGATTCTTGGGTGATCGACTCGTTCATTGAAGTTGCCTTTGGTCTTCTGCAGGCAGTTGGTCAAATTCGAGGTTTTGGCTCCGCTGCAGGAGCTTTATGTAAGCGGCGATGGCCCAGCGGTCCTGGACCAATACGCGGGAGGCGTAGCTATACATGACACCGTAGCCATTGGTGATGACATCAAAAAAGTGCCCTACCTGAATATCGCGCAGCCTTTGTTGGTGAAAGCTCGGCGGTTGTTTGAGCCCGCGTTTCACGATCATGCCGTTGCCCGAACCCGTTTTGTCATGGCAGGGGGAGCAATAGATGTTGTAACGCTCGCGGCCCCGCTCAAGGAGTGCTCTGTCGACAGTTACTGGCAGGGTGGTTGCCAGTTGGCCATGGACCTTTCCTTGATAAAAATGCTCGTCCAAGTTAACGTCGCCACGGGCGATAGTACCTTCAACTTGCGGGCGGAAGGTCTGGCCGTCCACAAAGAAGCTCGACGCTTCTAGGGGTTCGTATTTCTCCTGGTCGTACATCGCCTGGCGCAGTTCACAGCCCGAGGAAAATGACAGGATAACTGCCGCGCCTGCGGTAAAGATGGGGCGCTGGAATTTTCTGGTCATTTCATTTCTCAACTTCGGCAACCTCATCCGGATTCAAGCTGTTTAGGAATTCCCTGGTATCGTCAAGATTGAACCGGGGGTCATCTGCCTCGACACAGAGGAAAAAGCGATCCTGGCTGGCCCGGGCGAAATTCGGCACGTTGAAGACCGGGTGGTACGGCTGAGGTAGACCGTTGGCGATGATCATCCCAAAGGCTGCGCTCAGGGCGGAAAAAAGTATCGTGAGTTCAAAAGTAACGGGTATGAACATGGGGCCGCTATGCAGGGGTTTCCCGCCAATATTCATCGGGTAATCAATCACCGATGTCCAGTAGCAGAGCGAATAGCCAGTAACAGCTCCCAGTATGCCGAAGCAGAACACCAGCCAAGGCAATTTCGTGCGCGGGAATCCTATGGCATCCCCAAGGCCGTGTATGGGCAGAGGCGAGAAGCCGTCGATGTTGCGATAGCCCTCAGCGAACGTCTTCTTCGCCGCCTCTAGTAGTGCATCCGGATTGTCGAACTCGGCCATTAGGCCGTAGAGCGTTGATTTTTCTTCATGCTGCATAAACTATTAGCTCACTTGTGTTCGCCCGAGACTAGCAAGTTACGGATCTCGTGGATGGATATCATGGGGAGGCCGCGGATGAATAGGAAAAACAAGACCGTAAAGAGGCCAATCGTTCCCACGTAAATCGCGATGTCCCAAATCGTCGGATGGAACATGTCCCAAGATGAGGGCATATAGTCGCGATGCAAACTGGTAACGACGATAATGAAGCGCTCCAGCCACATCCCGACATTGATAAACTGTGAGACGAAAAACAACCAAAACATGTTAACGCGGAAATGCCGGATCCAAAGTAATTGCGGCACAACGATATTGCACACGATCAGCGCCCAGTAATAGGCAGAATAGGGGCCTGCCATGCGGTTTTGCATCATGTAGCCCTCGTAGACACTGGCGCTGTACCAGGCTATCAGTTGCTCCATGAAGTAACCGTAGCCCACAATCAGACCCGAGGCCAGCATGACCTTGGCCATGTTGTTGAGGTGTCGTTCGGTGATGAAGTCCTCAAGGCCATAGATCATGCGCATGGGAATCATCAATGTCAGGACCATGGCGAAGCCAGCGTAGA
>CAYNZV010000160.1:0-6610 GCA_964401715.1 uncultured Gemmatimonadaceae bacterium
CTTTCTTCTTCTTCGGAGCTGCCTTTTTCTTGGCGGCAGCTTTCTTCTTCTTCGGGGCGGCCTTTTTCTTGGCGGCAGCTTTCTTCTTCTTCGGGGCGGCCTTCTTGCGTTTAGCCTTAGCCATTAAGCTCCTCCCTCGGTTGGCTAGTGGTAAATCTTCATTCGCATGACGCGCAAAACAATGCGTTACATTTAGTTGCAAAAATAACCAAGTTGAAATTTTATGGCAAGCTGAAATGAGTGTATTGACTATCTGTTTGGAGTCTATATACCGACGTTAGATGTGTGCGTTTCAAAACAATGATTAGAGTAAACAAAAAAATCCCTCAGTTGAAAAACCGAGGGAACCTATCGACGTCAACGGCAATAGGAAAGCGTTATGTTTCGTTTGATATAGAAATTGTTTCGACAGCATACAGCTCTCCGGGCTCCCGAACGAGATCTGCTAATGTGGTTCGACGCAAAACTTGGTCTACCGCAGACTGAACTCGGTTCCATAACCCTCTAACCGAACACTCAGTGGACTCATGCAAACAAGTGTCTTCGCTTCCCACGAAGTGCTCGCAGAAACTGGGATCGTACAGCCTGCCTCCTAACACCTCAAGAGCTTCTCCCACACTGATTGCTCGGGCTGAAAATGCGAGCTTGTAACCCCCGTTCTGGCCCCTTACGCTCTCGACGAAGCCGCCTCTCCTAAGTATACGCATGACCTTGGCAACATTTGGAGGTGTGACACCTTCGGCCTGGCTGATTTCTTCTATGGTCAGCGATTGATCCGACCCACCGCGGGCCAACTGAAGCAGACACCGCAAGCCGTATTCTTCCAGCGAGCTCAGTTTCACACCTACAGAATCCCCAGTTCCAGTTTGGCGGCTTCAGACATCATGTCTACGGTCCATGGCGGGTCCCATACAACGTCGACCTTCGCTTCAGTGACCTCTGGCAGATCCGCGACCTTACCTTGTATTTCCGGGGGCAACGTACCTGCAACCGGACATGCAGGTGAAGTGAGTGTCATGTTGATATGTACATTGTTGCCCTCCTGAACGTCGATTTCATAGATCAGCCCGAGCTCGTAGATATTGACCGGTATCTCCGGATCGTAGCATGTCTTCAACACCTCCAGTACACGTTCTTCAAGTTCGTTGTTAGAGCTCGATTTTTCCATGTAGTCTCCTATTCGGTAGAAACCGGTTCTTTTCGTCCATCGAGCGCCGCTTTCATGGTGTGCCATGCCAAGGTGGCGCATTTGACGCGCATGGGAAACTCCCTGACCCCCGCGAAGACGGCAAGTTTGCCCAAAGCCTCGGTATCGGCGAGCGATTCTGCTTCCGCGGTCAACATATTGTGAAAGCCTTGAAAAAGAACCTCGGCTTCTTGGACAGTCTTGCCTTTTACTGCCGTGCTCATGAGGGAAGCGGATGCTTTGGAAATCGCGCAACCCGAACCTTCGAAGGAAATATCCTCAATGAGCCCAGCCTCATCCACGTGCAGGTAAACGTGAAGGTGATCACCGCACAAGGGGTTGAATCCCTCTTGCTCTTCGGTGGGATCTTTCAACTTACCGAAGTTTCTGGGGTTCTTGTTGTGGTCTAGTATGATCTGTTGATAGAGTTCGCGCAGTTCGGTCATTTCCCAAACACCTCCGTCACTTTGCCCATTGCGCTGATCAGTTCGTCGACTTCGTCTCTGGTGTTATAGAATGCAAGCGATACCCGGGCCGTCGCCGCGACTCCAAAACGTTTCATCAGCGGTTGGGTGCAGTGATGTCCCGTTCGGATAGCAACGCCTTCGGTATCCAAGATGGTCCCGATGTCATGAGGGTGAGCGGTTTCCATCACAAACGAAATGACCCCCACTCGATGGGGAGGGTTGCCGATCATTCTAAGTCCGTCGATGGCCGACAATCGCTCCATGGCATAATCCAGGAGTTCGAGCTCATAACTGTGTACTCGATTGGCACCGATGCTGGCAAAATACTCGATAGCAGCTTCCAGCCCGATGGCGCCGGCGATGTTCGGAGTGCCGGCTTCAAAGCGGGTTGGGGGTGGCGCGTAACTGGTGCCGTCGAACGACACCGATTGTATCATCGAACCGCCGCCTTCGTATGGCGGCATGGTTTCGAGGAAATCCTTCTTGCCGTAGAGAACACCAATTCCCGTCGGACCAAAGAGCTTGTGAGCGGAGAACGCGTAGAAATCGCAATCCAGCTCCTGAACGTCCACCGGCATGTGGGATACGGCTTGGGCTCCGTCGACGAGCACAGGAATATCGCGCGCATGCGCCGATTCTACGATTTCCGCAATCGGATTGATGGTCCCCAACACGTTGGATGCGTGAGCGATGGCGACCATTCGGGTCTTGTCGTTCAGCAACGCCTCGTAAGCGTCCATGTCCAGTTCTCCGGCGTCATTTACCGGAATAACCCGCAGGTGAGCATTCTTTTCTTCGCAGAGGATTTGCCAGGGCACGATGTTTGAGTGGTGTTCCATTTGCGAAACGATGATCTCGTCCCCCGCATCTACATTGGCACGACCGTAGCTTTGCGCGACGAGGTTTATGGCTTCGGTGGTGCCGCGTACAAACACCAATTCGCTGGTGTCGGCTGCATTGAGGAAAATGCGGATTCTTCCGCGAGCCCTCTCGTAAGAGAAGGTCGCTAGTTGGCTCAGATAATGAACACCGCGATGAATGTTGGAATTTTCCGTCGAATAGAAGTCCGACACGGCGGCCAAGACACTCCGAGGTTTATGGGTGGTGGCGGCGTTGTCGAAGTAGACGAGTGGTTTGCCGCGGATCCGCTCCCGAAGGATTGGAAAATCGCGACGAATGAGCTCCACATCGAACGGATGTTCCCCGCGCTCTACCGAGACGGCGCCAAAATCTATGGCAGTTTGACTCACGATGCTCTACCCATCCGGCCAGACTCCAGTTTCTCACTCACAAGCGTCGCTACCATCGCTCGCAACGGCTCGATGGTGATCCGATCCACAACCTCATCAGCAAAAGCTCTGGTCAAAACGTCGTAAGCTTGCTCAAATCCGACACCCCGGGAGCGAAGGTAGAAGATTGCGTTCTCGTCCAGTTGGCCCACAGTAGCTCCGTGGCTGCATTTGACGTCGTCGGCGTAGATCTCCAGCTGCGGGCGCGTGTTGACCTCCGCTTTTTTCGAAAGAAGAAGATTCTGATTGGACTGATACGCATCCGTCTTCTGAGCAGGACGCCTTACCAGGATCCTACCCCTAAAGGCGGCGGTGGCCGATTCATCGAGAATGCCCTTGTAAAACTCGTGACTTTCGCAGCTGGACCGAGCGTGCTCTATCAAGGTATGATTGTCGACGTGCTCTTCGCCGTCTACCACGTAGAGACCGTTCAAGGTGGAGTCGATTCCTTCACCGTCGAGCACGGTGGTGACGTTGTTCCGAGTTAGGCCGCCGCCAATGGTGACACAGGTGGACTTGAATGAGCTGTTGGACGCGGCAACCATAAACATGGTGTCCAGATGAACAGCAGCATCGCCACCACGTTGAATCTTGCAGTGATCCAAGGTGGCTCCCTCTTCAAGCACGATTTCGCTAGCCGCGTTGTTCAGCGAAGGGCGATCGCCGCAACAGATGTGAGTCTCAACGATGCTGGCGCGGCTACCGCTTTCAGCTACAAACAGGTTTCTGGGCGAGTTGAACACCTGACCATATGTATCTGTGGTGACATAGATCAGATGAATCGGATAATCGATGGTGGCTCGTTTGCCGACGCGGACAAAGGCTCCATCTTGGACAAACGCAGTGTTGAGGGCAGCGAACGCTTGTTCCTCAAAGGGCAGGTGTCGATTCAGATGTGTGCGCACTAGATCCGGGTGTCGCACACTGGCCTGCGCCAAGCTGCAAACCGAATCCTCGGAAATCAGCTCTGTCGAGGAGAGCTCGGAAGAATAATGTCCGTTGATAAACACCAGCTGCACTCCGTCGCCGTCGAACGGGGAAAAACCACGGATGTCCGCTACCGACAAACCGCTATCGGAGGGTTGCAACACAGGTGCAAATGCTGTTTTCCAAAGCGGGTCGAGACGGGTATACCGCCAATCCTCGTCTCTGGTGGTGGGAAACCCCATCTCTAGAAAGCGAGCCATTGCCCGTTGGCGTGGCAACGCAAGCAGCGATCCAGATGTTTCGCTCAAGCGAACGCCCCCCTCTTCGAAAAGGGCGCCGTAACGTTCTACACGTTCAGCTTTATTGATCGTCGAACGGACCATGGCCTCAGCCTTTTACCAAATCATGTGCATCTTGGCGCAACCAATCGTATCCCTTTTCTTCCAACTCTTGTGCCAGTTCCTTGCCCCCCGACTTCACGATACGCCCGTCGGAAAGGACGTGGACAAAGTCGGGTACTATGTAATCCAGAAGACGCTGATAGTGAGTGACGACTACTACACTCTTGTTTTCGTCGTGCAATGTATTGACGCCATCGGCGACAACGCGCAGTGCATCGATGTCGAGACCTGAGTCGGTTTCGTCCAGAATGGCTAGCCTGGGCTCGAGAACGGCCATCTGCAGGATCTCGTGCCTCTTCTTCTCTCCTCCAGAGAAGCCGTCGTTTACCGAACGTTTAAGAAAACTCTCATCCATGCCCACCATCTTCAGTTTCTCGCGGATCAGACCTAGGAAATCCAACGCATCGACCTCTTCCTCGCCATGGTGTTTACGGATTTCGTTCAGTCCGGTGCGGAGAAAATACGCCGAGTTGACCCCTGGAATCTCCACCGGGTATTGAAAAGCAAGAAAGACCCCCTCCCGAGCTCGCTCTTCTGGTCCCAGCCCTAGCAGATCTTTTCCTTCGTAAGTTACAGTGCCGCCGGTTGCTTCGTACGCTTCATGGCCTGCCAATATCTGAGCGAGGGTGCTCTTTCCCGATCCGTTGGGTCCCATGATCGCATGAATCTCTCCGGTGCCGACGGTCAGGTTGACTCCCTTGAGGATCTCATTTCCGTCTACTGATGCATGCAGGTTCTCAATCTTTAACATCTCTATCTCCGAACTCGTATTGTTTTGCTGTTGGACTTTTCCTCAACCAACACTGCCTTCCAGACTGATGCCCAAGAGCTTCTGCGCTTCTACGGCGAATTCCATCGGGAGTTCTGCCAGCACTTCTTTGCAAAAACCGTTGACGATGAGTGAAACCGCATCCTCGGTAGAGAGCCCGCGCTGGTTGCAATAGAAGATTTGGTCTTCGCCAATCTTGGAGGTGGATGCCTCGTGCTCTACTTGCGAGGAGGTGTTCTTTACGTCGATATACGGAAAGGTGTGAGCGCCGCATTGATCGCCGATCAACATGGAGTCGCACTGGGTGTGGTTGCGGGCGTTGGCCGCATTGCGTTGGATGTTGACCCAACCGCGATACGTGTTTTGACCGCGAGCTGCTGATATACCTTTGGACACAACCGTGCTGCGGGTGTCTGTGCCTAGGTGTATCATTTTGGTTCCCGTGTCCGCCTGCTGCTTCAACGCCGAGACGGCAACGGAATAGAACTCGCCTACCGAGCGGTCGCCCTGCAGAATGCAGCTTGGATACTTCCATGTGATCGCCGAACCGGTTTCGACCTGAGTCCATGAGATCTTCGACTCGATGCCTCTGCAAGCTCCGCGCTTGGTGACGAAGTTGTAGATACCACCGACCCCGTTGGCATCACCTGGATACCAATTTTGCACTGTGGAGTATTTGATCTGAGCTCGATCGAGGACAACGAGTTCCACAACTGCGGCGTGCAACTGATTCTCGTCGCGCATCGGCGCGGTACATCCCTCTAAGTAGCTGACGTAGCTGTCTTCGTCGGCCACAATCAACGTGCGCTCGAACTGACCGGTGTTTGCCGCATTGATGCGAAAGTAGGTGGAGAGCTCCATCGGGCAGCGGACGCCTTTAGGGATGTAGACGAACGAACCGTCGCTGAAAACGGCCGAATTCAAGGCGGCAAAAAAATTGTCGTTGTAGGGGACTACTGACCCTAAATATTTCTTCACTAGGTCTGGATGGTTCTGAACGGCTTCACTGAAGGAGCAAAAAATAATGCCAAGATCGCTGAGTTTGTCTTTGAATGTGGTGGCCACCGAAACGCTGTCGAAGACGGCATCCACCGCCACGCCGGTGAGCATTTTCTGTTCTTCCAACGGAATACCAAGCTTTTCGTAGGTAGCGAGAAGCTCAGGATCGACTTCATCAAGGCTATCCGGCCCCTTTTTTTGCTTCGGGGCAGAGTAGTAGATGATGCTCTGATAGTCGATGTCGGGATAATCCACCATTGCCCAACGTTGGCTCAAGGGTCGTCGGGTGGGATCGTCCATTTTTTGCCAGTTGCGATATGCCTTCAACCGCCAATCGAGCATGAATTCAGGCTCATTTTTCTTGGCGGAGATGAACCGTATGATATCTTCGTTCAGTCCGGGAGGGGCGAAATCTGCTTCGATATCGGTTACAAAACCGTACTTGTACTCTTTATTGGCGAGTTCTTCGATCCCGATTTCAGCCGATGTCATAAGTTTCTCTGATCTCTCTTTCGTCTCCTTAAAGGGGTAATCGACTTATCTGATCCTTAAAGGGGTAATCGACTTATCTG
>CAYNZV010000161.1:0-2324 GCA_964401715.1 uncultured Gemmatimonadaceae bacterium
GAAACCATGTCAGAATACGTAAAGCGCGTCGGATCGACCGCAGAAAGATTGGCCGCGGTTCCATATGAAAAGCGCGTGTGCCGCGTTGAAGCCCACTTTCCCGGCGTCCTCGACCCCGGACAATCCCACCCCAATCTCTCGGTGGAGGATTACGTTGATCTGATCAGCGACGTCGGTTTTGAGGTTTGTATCGTCAGCGGCGAGCACAACCGTGGTACCCCTCGCTTCCCATCGAAGATGATGACTCCGCACCCTAATGTGGAAAATGATCTGCTGCCGCGGTTCATAGAGCAAGCTCACGCAAAAGGTATCATCGTTCTCACTTATTATCCGATTATATACTGCAAGCCACTCAAGCCGAAACATCCCGAGTGGTTGATGAAGTTTCTCGATGATGGTCGGCCTCAGAAGGAAAACCTGGGATGGTTTTGCTTTAATTCGCCCCATCGGGATTGGTTGTCCGATTATCTCAGCGATTTCAAGGACCACCTCGACGTTGACGGTTTTTATTTCGATGACACCAACTGGGGTACTCATGAGGGATATCCGTTCACCCCGGGTTGCCATTGTACCTACTGTGAGGAGCTTTTCCGCGCCGACACTGGTCTGGATATACCACGGAAAGTGGATTTCGATTCCATGATCTTCAAACAGTTCGTTGTTTGGCGTTACGAGAAGATGATAGAGTTCATGCATCACCTTTACGGCGAGATGCGACGCCGTTATCCAGAAGTGATTCTCGATATGAACACTTACTACTGGCCCTCGGGCGACTGGGCCTTGGGGCATCCCTTGGCTTCGTTCCGTCTGGAAGAGGTAGGTGCTTACTTTTTCGTGGAGACCTTTCGCTCCGCAAGGGAACCGGGACTGGTGTCGAAGATCTTGCAGTCAACAGGAACGCCGTTTGGAGTGTTCCGAAATGTGACACAAGCCTTGGAGGGGTTCGGAGCAGCCCCGTACATGGAGCCTCACACCCCCGGAATCTTCAGCATGACGTCGCTGGCTCACGGTGGCGCACCTTGTGGCGCCCCGTTCGGTGGACAGACGATCGTGCAGCGAGAACATCAGAAGACCGTATTCTCCGAGCTCAAACGCCGGGTCGACTACATGGGAAGTAAAAGCCTCAAGCATGCCGCATTGCATTACTCCACCATCAATCGGGATTTCCGTCCCTCGGAACGTGCCAAGAATACTTTCAAGACCCATGCTTGGGAGATCGGTTTGCAGGATGCTTACGGGGCGTACGAGATGTTGAACCGTTCGCACGTTGTATTGGATATCGCTCTCGACGAACATCTGGACTCGAAACAGCTATCGAAATACTCGGTGCTGTTCTTGTCCAATAGCGCATGTTTAAGTGACGATCACTGCGAAGCAATCAGAGAGTTTGTAAACAAGGGTGGTACCTTGATTGCGACACATCAAACTTCACTACTAGATGAGTGGGGTGAGGATCGGAGGGAGTTCGCGTTGGGTGATCTATTTGGCGCGAAATACAAAGGAGAACGAGCAGGAGGGCAGGATCATAACATCATTTACGTACCTCAGGAAGAAGTGCTTCAACGACAATTCGGTCATGTAATATGCTGCCACGGTAAAGCTTCAAAAATAGAACTGACTGATGACACGGAGATACTGTGCACGTTAGCGACAATCGATAACCTAGCGGGATTCGATCCGAAACAAAGCTGCGACAGCGGTGAAGCGACCGTCGTTCGCCATCCGGTTGGCCAAGGCCAGGTGTTATACGTTGCGGCGGATGTGGGCGGTGCGTTCATGAACAGCCCGTATCCACCCTTGCGTCGTTTTGTTGCCGAGCTTGTCGGACGGACGCCATCGCCCATAGAGCTCGATGCACCAGAAGCGGTGGAGATGAATGCTGCATGGAAGGACGACGGACAATTGATGGTCCATCTGGTGAACAATCCAATGCCACTTGTGCCTTGGAGGATTGACTCGAGGGTGCATCCCGACAACTACTCCTACGAAAATGAGCGTCAGAGCTTCCACTACACCGCGGAGCTCAATCCGATCCACGATCTCGTGTTACGCTTTCCCGGGCTTGAGGTGAGATCGGCGCATTTACCGCTACAAGATAAGGATCTGGATATAGGCGGCGATCCGCCGACGGTAATAGTGCCTATACTCGAGATGCACGAGGTTGTGCTGCTGGATATCGGGTGAATCTTCGCGAGCTTTCTGATCATCATGTCTATGTAGCTATTGCTGCAAGGATGTCTCTCCGGCAAAGCCGGTTGCAATTCGGTAATACCGCATTGACAATCCCTTATTACCTAGCCGGTCGTAGACGTTTCTCAGATTAC
>CAYNZV010000161.1:2424-4319 GCA_964401715.1 uncultured Gemmatimonadaceae bacterium
CCAGCGGCGTAATTGATGGCCAGTATAAGCGAGGCCACAGGTCTTGCATGGATGTGTGTGTTTTCCGCGGAGGTGCGCTGCGCGCAGCGAGGTGTCCAAGGCTGGCGGGTAATCTCGTAGTCGATTATATAAGGCTGGTCATCGTAGGCGGAATTGCCTTGGGATCCCGTTGGTGAAGACGGTAAATCCGATGGCGACGAACTGCAATAGACTACTGGCATTTCCGTGAGAATGGAACTGTCGGTCAATAACTGGCACTTTTGTGGCTTGTGTTTCGTCGTCCCGACTACGGTGAGTTTGCAAACATTGATTAGACAGAATCGAAAGGAGATCCAATGGTCAAGGTAGGCGACAAAGCTCCAGATTTTACAGCGATCGACCACACCGGAAAAGAGGTGAGTCTCTCTGATTTCGCCGGAAAGACAGTGGTGCTCTGGTTTTATCCCCGGGCCAGTACCGGTGGGTGAACGGCCGAAGGTATCGGATTCCGTGATCGAATCCAAGAATACGAAGCAAAGAATGTAAAGGTCTTAGGAATTAGCACCGATGGTGTCGATGCGAACGCTAGGTTTGCCGAGACGCAGGAGTTTCCGTATCCGCTCCTTTGCGATACGGAGCGCACCGTTTGTATGGCATACGGCGCTTGCGCTAGTGCGTCGGACAAATCGGCAAAGCGCCATACTTACGTCATCGGACCGGAGGGTCTAATCACCCAGGTTCACGAGAAAGTAGACGCCGGAAAACATCCCGAAACCCTACTCGCATCTCTATAGCAGGTTGTTTCGTTTGCGCGACCTTCGAGGTGACGATCAACTCCGCATTGACAACCCATGACCATATTAGACGAGACTGCCCGCTCGAGTTTCGGCGAAAACGGATATGTTGTCCTTCGCGGTCTGCTCGACTCCGAGCGCGATCTTGGACCGCTAAAGGCCGAGTACGAGTTATTGCTCGACACGGTAGCAACTCAATTGTTCAGTGACGGCGCTGTTTCCTCAGGCTACACTGATCTGCCATTCGGACCGCGTTTTTGCAACTTGGTCAAAGAAACCGATGGCAGAGTGATGAACTACATGGACATCTGTATGCCACAGAAGGGCGTAACGACCGAAATGCAGGTACACTGCGGGCCGGCTGCTTTCGGACTGCTCACCAATCCCAAGTTATTGGATGCGGTGGAAGATATCGTTGGGGCGGAGATCTACTCCAATCCAACCCAGCACGTCCGTATCAAACCGCCAGAAAAGTACCTGCCACAGAACGGCATTGTAGTTGCAGAGATCGCTCAGGCTGTCTGGCACCAGGATCTAGGTACGGTGCTGCCCGAGGCTGACGACAGCCAAATTTTGACGGTGTGGATTGCGGTGACAAAGGCTACAAAGGAAAACGGCTGCTTGGTGGTGGCGCCAGGAAGCCACAAGAGAGGCCTGTCAACTCACTGTCACAACCCGCGGGCAAATTACAGCAGTCAAGCAATACCCGACAAACTGGTGGGAGAGCATCGCGTTGCCCTGGAGATGGAACCAGGTGACGTTTTGTTCATGAGCAAATTGACGATGCATGCCTCGTTGCCCAATCTGAGTGGAGATATCCGATGGAGTGTGGACCTGCGCTACCAACCGTGTGGGGAGCCTACCGGCAGGCCGTGGTTTCCTGGTTTCGTTGCCCGAAGCCGGGCTCACCCCGACCGCGTGCTTTCAAACGCGGCATCCTGGGCAGCGCTCTGGCAGATGGCACGCAAACGACTCACAGTTGCTCTGCCCGCCTCGTTTCAAAGATGGCCGCAGGGAGACCCCGACTGCGCGTAAGCGCCAACTGCGGCGGTCTTTCGCCCGAGCCATGAGCAGTTGGACCCGTGTGCTGTCACTCGACGAGAATTGGCAGATATCCGCGGG
>CAYNZV010000161.1:4419-6530 GCA_964401715.1 uncultured Gemmatimonadaceae bacterium
ATAGCTGCTGATAATTTCCTCGCGTCAGTCAATAGACGTCGTATTTTGGAAACCCAATATTTCTGTTCGAAGATTTAACCGTGCGAGGATATCATCATGACACTTCCAACGTCAAAAATCGGCAAGACCGAGGTGGCCGTTACCCAACTTGGATTTGGCAGCGCCCCCCTAGGGGAGCTGTTCGATCGAGTTTCGAGTTCGCAGGCAGAGGCTACCCTAGAAGCCGCCTGGAAAGCGGGAATTAGGTATTTCGACACCGCTCCTTTTTACGGGCACGGGAAGAGTGAACATCGCGTTGGACATTTTCTTCAGGACCTACCGCGGAACGAGTTCACACTTTCCACCAAAACCGGAAGAATACTGACCCCTGCCAAAACCAAGGATTTTTCCTCCAAATACTGGGGCCATCCTTTGCCGTTCGACTTCTATTACGACTACAGTTACGACGGAATCATGAGGGCTTTCGAGGGAAGCCTGCAGCGTCTGGGGATGAATCGCGTCGACCTGCTAATGATTCACGACCTAGATTTCTGGTTCAATGAAAAGGAATGCCGCGTCACTGCCTGGTTGGAGCAATTGTTTGTCAGCGGATGGCGGGCTCTGCAGGAGCTAAAAGCACACGGAGATATCCGTGGTATCGGGGCCGGAATCAACGAGCTCGGCATGTTGCCCCGGTTTGCCGAATACGTCGATCTGGATTGTGCCATCGTTGCCATGCCGTACACGCTCCTCGACCAGGAACCTTTGGACAAAGAATTTCCCCAGTGTGAGAAAAACGGAATTGGTATCATTGTCGGAGCCCCGTTTTCCTCGGGAATTCTCGCTACGGGGCCGATTGAAGGCGCTTACTATAAGTATGAACCGGCCACACCAGAGATTCTAGAAAAAACCGGTCGTATTCAGGCGATTTGTCAGAGCCACGACGTGAGGCTCGCCGCCGCCGCAATGCAGTTCCCGCTCTTCCACCCGACCTGCAACGCCATCATTCCGGGCGCACTGATCCCGGAACACGTTCAATCGAACGCCAAACAGTTTGTCAGCACTATCCCCACCGATTTGTGGAAGGAATTGAAGCACGAAGGGTTGATACGCCAGGACGCGCCCACACCTACGTGAGCTTTTGCACGCAGGATCGATGCTGGCAAAGTTCAACCGCGTCCGACATACGGCATCTTGGTCGCCATGACCGTCATGAACTGCACGTTGGCGTTCAATGGAAGGCTGGCCATGTAAACAACCGCCTGGGCCACGTTTTCTACGTCCATGGTAGGCTCGACTACCACGTCACCGTTTGCCTGCGGAACACCATTCTCCATACGTCCGGTCATATCGGTGAGAGCGTTTCCGATGTCGAGCTGTCCGCAGGCGATGTCGTGTTTTCTCCCGTCGAGCGATGTCGATTTGGTCAATCCGCTTATGGCATGTTTGGTCGCGGTATAGGGAGCGGAGTTGGGACGGGGTGTGTATGCAGAAACGGAACCATTGTTAATGATGCGCCCGCCGCGCGGGTCTTGATCTTTCATGACACGGAACGCCTCCCGAGTGCACAAGAAAGATCCCGTGAGGTTGACATCCACGACATCCCGCCACTGTTCGAGGCTCAGCTCTTCTATGCCAACACCGGGGGCACCTCTTCCGGCATTGTTGAAAAGGAGATCGACGCGGCCGAAGGTATTCTTGGCTTTGAAGAATAAAGCTTCGACCGAGCTTGGATCGGTTACGTCCGTGGCGACCGCGATAGCCCGGCCGCCAGAATGTTCGATATCGGTAACTGTGGCCTCGAGAGGTTTAGCTCGCCGTCCGGCGAGTACAACTGCAAATTCTGTCTTAGCAAGGGCAAGGGAAGATCGCCGGCCAATCCCCGTTCCCGCTCCGGTCACGATTGCAACTTTGTCGGTCATGATCGCTCCATTCAAATTACAGGTCTTCTGGTTACGCCTTCTAAAGGGGCGTCGTGTCAGACATCGAACAACTTGACCACTTCGGGTTTTGTTACCTTACCCATGGCGTTTCGTGGTAGCTCTTTCATTGTTCGAAGTAGACTGGGAACCTTGTAGGTTGCCAGCTGCGCTTTGCACCATGTCCTCAGCGGTTCCAGTTCCAGCTGTTGG
>CAYNZV010000162.1:0-4188 GCA_964401715.1 uncultured Gemmatimonadaceae bacterium
GCCTCACGCTAGAGCTTGGAGCGAACCGTCGCCTCGGTGAATTTCTTCATGTCAACACCACCCTCAGCACTACCCGTGCCAAAAAATAACCCTTCGCCCAAGAGTCCTCGCATGCCCTCCGGTGCGGAGGCCATGTATTCCTCGTCCTCGAGCAAATAGCTAAAGTCATCAATCGGTTGGGTATAAAGGCGTTGATAAGTCGCGTGAAGCACGGTCCGCGTGCCGTCAATGGTTCGCCGCCCGCCACCGTGCCAGGCCGAGCCGTCCCAGACGGCGGTACCACCTTTTTCGACTTCGATCGCAATGGTCTCTGAGAGCGATTCTTCAACCGTCGGGTGCCGGCGAAGTAGGTGACTATCCGGAACAACGCGGGTAGCGCCTCCTTCCGCCGTCATCCCTTCGCACGGCGTGCAAAACGTGATCACGCAGTTATGCTCAGGAAACGGCGCGGGTATCCAGTTCTGGTCAGCGTGTACGCTGGTCTTGTTTTCGCTTTTGACCATGACGGACCCTGCAAACTGGCTCGCGCGAAAGCCGTTGCCCACACTGACCTCCGCAAACGCAAGGATTTTAGGGTTGGTGGCAATTCGGTCAATGGCGGGATGACGGCCGAGCAAATGCGCCGCGGAACGAAACCCAGTACCAGGAAGTTCGGTAGAGAGGCTATGGATGGCTTCGCGCAACTCGTCCATCTCCTCGGGTGGCGCGACGTCCTCGATAACCGCATACCCATGCTCGCGAAAGTGCGCAAGGGCATCGGAAAGACCCAACGCTTCGACACGAGCCTCCAAGTGATCTGCCACGTCGTGAGGTCCGAGCATCCCCCGACTCTTTTTAACGCTCTCGATCAGGGGTCTGACGTGCTCGGCCAGGGCCTCGGGCTCCGGGACGCGGATTGTTCCTGCTTGTTCGCTCATATACGTTCTTTCCCTTTGAATGCGTTCAACTATACACGGTCGCCAAAACCTACCTACCGGAGTCGGCGAGCGGCATCACAGCAATTCAGCCGGCTTGAGCGAGAATTCTTCGATCACCTCGTCGGCGTAATCAATTCGTCCGGTCAATGTTTTCGGATCCCCGTAGCAGAGTCTCAGGCACGCTTCTGCCATGTCCTCGACAGGTATGAGGGTATCCTCGTTGTCGTCGTTGATGAGCTTGTGATGAATAACCCCGGGCGTTGCAATGAATCCCGGAGAAATGACATTAACCCCAATCCCGGAATCGTAGACTTCCTGAGCCAAGCCTGTGGTAAACCGTTCGAGTGCCGCTTTACACATCCCATACACAGTGCCTCCGCCACCCCTTCGAGCCGTGACGTCGGGATGGATAGCGCCATGAGACGAAATATTCAATATCCACCCCTCACCGCGTTCCATCATCGATGGTAAACAGGCCTGGGCGAGCTCAAAGGGAGCCCACACTTGCACGTCCATCATCGTGCGAAAACGCTTTTCCGTGAACTCACTGACGGGGACAAGCCAGGTGACGGCCGCGTTATTCACGAGAATATCAACGGGCCCCAGCCGATCACGGGTTTCGGATAACAGTCGTTCGCGGTCTTCGGGAACGGCAAGATCGCATTTGACCGCGATCGCGTCACCCCCCGCGTCGGTAATTGTTTTTGCCGTTGTCGTGATGGTGCCAGGAAGGTAGTGGTCTGAATCTTGCACCGTCCGAGCTGAGACAACGACCCTCGCTCCTTCCATGGCATAACGGAGCGCGATCGCCTCGCCAATGCCGCGACTCGCACCTGTCACGACGACAACCTTCCCCGCGAGAACCCCATCCTTGTTGATTTCCGCCACTTCTTCTTCCTCCTAATTACGTGTCATTGGACCGTGATAAATATCAACATCCCATACCGGTCACCTACCCGCTCTCTCCACCGGTTTGCATCACTGAACCCGGTAAGCGTCTTCCTGCAGTCCCAATCCGGGGCTCGTGTTACCAATCCTCGCGACCCAGCATCTTCGGCATTTGCTGCCGTCTATTCCTTAGGCCCAGGGGTTACTGCCTGCCTTCATCATGTCTTGATTGGCAGAGTCGCTCGGTTTCGGCGGCCTTCCGTTCTTGAACGGGTACATGGCGTTTATACCGAGCAGACGCGCGAACTCATCGGGTTGGCCTTCCAAGATGTCTCTAGGGAAATCATTTTTGAAGTCTCGAATTTGCCTCATGTAACAGCGTGTAAATATCACGATTAGATTGAGCCTCAAGCCGGGCGTCTCTCTTGGGAACGAGCCGTGCCAGGTGTCTCCCCGCCAGACGATCAGCGATCCGGCAGCTGCCTCAATAGGAATGGGCATGACGGGCGCGCCCTCCTTCAGGAAATTCATTTCTTCGGGAAGCGGGTAACGCCCTTTCAAATGGCTCTTGGGTACGATCGCCGTGGATCCGGTGTCCTTGGTGTACTCCGTCAGCGCCCAGGTCACATTCGCTACCTGTGCGTATGGCGGTAGCGGTGGCGGAGTCCCGTGCTGGTCTGTGTGCAGAGGATGCGTCATTTTTTCATGACGCTGTTTTAGCAAACAAGTGATATCGCTTAAGAGCGCGCTCTCACCACATAAGTACTTCCCGACAGTCAAAACCGTTGGGTTCAGCACCGCGTCCTGAAAGATCGGATCCTCTTCGAGGATTGCCCAATGGGCCATGCCAGGTAGTTCTTTTTTTGACAAGCCGGTCGACGCAATATCCGCAAGGTCAATCTTCTCTCCACTACGGCGCTCGTGAACGTTGAGCACGGCAGCGCGCAAGCGCTCCTGAAATTCCTCAGGGGCAACGAGTTCCGGTGGGATCACGGTGTATCCGTATTCATCCAGATGTTCTATATGGTCGATAAGACCAAGCGTTTTGATTTGTTCGTGGACTTTTCGGTATTCCGGTGAATCTTTGTATTCGTCGAGCCTGTCCAGATTGTTCATAAATTCCCTTTTATACAAATTCACACGGCCGATCAGGCGTTGTGCAATAACCAGGATGAGCGCGACGATTGCGCATCGCACACGACGCATAGCGACCTGACTTCGATTCACTATACCAGGGTCGATCATCGCCCCCCGCTAAATTGCATCCAACGCAATGGAACAGCATGACGAAATCCAATCGTCCGGCCGGGAGTTAACACTCGGTCCCGAGAGTGGTACTCTGCGGTCTAGTACTCTCAGATTGCATTATGTTGCAGTATGTTTCTGTGGAAGACCGCAGTACCAAACTAAAGGAATACACCATGATCAAAACGATCCAGATGCTCTGTATGTCAGCCGTGGGGATAGTCGCAGCCAACGTCGCTGCCGCCCCGGGTGATTCAGAGCAATCCGAATCCAGAACAATCGAAGAAATCGTCGTTACCGCGACCTATCGCGAAACCAACCTGATGGACACACCACAATCCATTAGCGCGGTCACGGACGACATGGTCGAAGACCTCGGCGCAATAAGCATTTCCGACATCTTCAACACCGTCCCCGGACTCAACATGGCGAGCGACGCACAAGGCGAAAACCGTTACATCGTTCGCGGTGTCACGTCGCAGACGGGGTCGGTCGGTTATTACGTCACGGGCGCCACCGTCGGTGTGTACCTCGATGGTACGCCGGTGACGTCGTCCATTGGACCAGACAACCAACTTAGCGGTAATACCTTTGACGTTGAGCGTGTCGAAGTGCTCAAAGGTCCTCAGGGCACTCTGTTCGGCGAAGGTTCGCAAGGTGGCACCATCCGCTTTCTATATAAGCAGCCGGATCCCACCGGCTTTGATGCAGCGGTCAATGCAAACATCGCGTCGATGGCGCATTCCGACGACCAGTCCACGCGGATCGATGGCATGGTCAATATTCCTGTCGGTGATAACGCGGCATTACGTTTGACCGCATGGACCGCCGAGACGGCTGGATTCATCGACAACGAGACCCCTGTCGAACCCGACTTCAACGGACTCGAGTCAGATGGTGCCCGGGCCGTCTTTAGGTACGAGGGAGAACGGGCTAACGTGACTGGAAGCTACTACTTCCAAAGCCAAAACGTCTTTGGCAATAACGCCACGTATGAGCCCTTCAAGGCCAACACAAACCGGATCGAAGGCCTGGACCCCTTTAATCAGGATGAAACGGCCATCTACAGCTTCATCGTCGAGATGGATCTTGATTGGGCGAACTTCGAATCCATGACCTCGTATGTGGATCGTGAAAC